>JAEZXM010000408.1 GCA_023419875.1 Pseudomonadota bacterium
CGGCGATGCCGACCCTTCCTGCACTGCTCGCGCTCGTCCTCGCGCAAGTCCCCGCCCCGGAAGGCGTGCCCGGCGCGGCCGAGCCGCCGGCGGCCACCGCCCCGGCTCCGGAAGCCGACGGCGCCGCCCAGGCGGGCGAGACCGGGAGCCTGCCGACCCGCCGCTACGTCATCGAGGAGATCGCGCTCCGCGGCCTCCGCCGAACCCGGGCGGATGCCGTCCGCCGCCACCTCTTCGTCGAGGAGGGCGAGCTGCTCGACCCGGAGCGCGTCCTCCTCTCGCGCCTCGCGCTCCTCCAGCTCGGCTGGTTCTCGCGGGTGGAGACCCGCGTCGAGCGCGGCACCGAGCGCGGCAAGGTCCGCGTGGTCTTCGACCTCGTCGAGCGGAACACGCTCGTCATCACCGACCTCGTCATCGGCTCGACCCGGCCGCAGTCCCTCTACGGCGGGCTGGGGCTCTCGCAGCAGAACTTCCTCGGGCAGGGGTTCGGCCTCTCCGGCGGCGCGGTCTACGGCGGCGAGGCGCGCGAGGGGGAACCGGATCGCTTCGCGGTGCGCGCGGGCTTCTTCGCGCCCGACATCGCCCTCCCGCGCCTGCGCCTCATCGCCGGGCTCTCCGGCCTCTTCGTGCGCGGCGACGAGCTGACCTGCCCGGACGTGGAATGCGAGGACTTCAACGGGCACTTCGACGACGCGCCCCGCACGCGCTACCGGCGGGTCGGCGGCGAAGCGCTGATCGGCGTCCGGCCCGGCCCGTTCGAGCGGCTCTCCGTTTCCTACCGGATGGAGGCGCTCAAGGCGCGGCGGGTCGGTCTCGCGCCCGGCGAGGGCCCGTTCATCGAGGAGGGCGATTCGCTGCTCGCCTCCGTCACGGGGAGCTACGAGGTCGACACCCGGGACGACTTCTTCTACCCGTCCGACGGGTTCCGCGCGATCGGGCAGGTCACGCTCGCCTCGCGCCTCGTCGGCGGCGACTACGAGTTCAGCCGCTACCTCGTGCAGGTCGAGACGGCCTACTCGCTCTTCCGCCTCCCGCTCCGGTTCCAGGGCGTGGTGGGCGCGGTCCAGGGGGAGGCGCCGTTCTTCGAGCGGTTCTACGCCGCCGACTACTCGTACTTCGCGATCGGGCCGGCGCTGGGCCGCGCCATGGAGCTCAACTTCTCCACCGACTCGCGCTACGACGCCTTCCTGGCGATGGGGGGCTTCGAGTACGGGTTCCGGCTCTGGGACAACGACCCCAGCCCGTTCCGGCGCGCCTACCTCTCGCTCGGGGTCCGCGCCGTCTGGTCGGCGGCGAAGCTCGGGGGTTCGCGGACCGACTTCTCGCGCCTGCCGATCTCCGCCGACGTGGCCCTGCGGCTCGACACCTCCGTCGGCACGTTCAACATCTCCCTCGGGTACGGGCTGGACAACGCTTTGTGAGCTCCTTCCGACCCAGAGCCCCGGCGTGCGCGGCCATCCTGGCGATCACCCTCGCCGCGACACACGTCCGCGCCGCGGAGCGCACGGTCGCGGTGCGGATCGCGCCGGTCAAGTCGCGCGCAGTGGTGAGCCTCCACCTCGGCGACCTCTTCGGACCCGGACGGGAAGACACGTTCGGCAACGGCCTCACCAACGTGGTCGTGATCTACACCTCCGTCGTGCCGGCCCGCGGGGGCGCGCCGCTCTCCGCCCACGGGCGCATCGTCGAGATCCTGTACGACGTCTGGGAGGAGACGTACTCGATCGTGGTCAACGACCCCGAGCACCCCACCCGCCGGCTGGTCCTGCCCGACTTCGCCGCGCTCCGGGCCTTCCTCACGACGCAGAACGGCGTGGACCTGGGACCGTTCGAGGCGCTGCCCGACACGTTCGTCGTGGAGGTGCGCGTCGAGGTGAACCCGGTGTCGAAGGAGCAGCTCCAGAAGACCCGCGAGTACATCGCCGCCTCGGCGGCCGGAACCCGGGCGAGCGGGTCGCGCAGCGTCCTCGGCGCGGTAGCGAGCTTCCTGCTCCGCGAGCCGGACGCGGGCACCGACGTGCACGTGTTCCGCTCGGTGGTGTTCACGAAGAGCGAAGTGGTCTCGCGATGAGCAAACGTTCGCTCGCCCTGCGCCTCGCCACCTGGGCGAGCCACGTCCGGCGCGCGCTCCGCGTCTCCCGGTTCGAGCTCCGCATCGCCGTGGCGCTGGTGGTCTCGGCGACGCTGCCGTTCGTGGGGGCGCTCGTGCTCGCCGGACGGGTCGCCGCCGAGAGCCAGGCGCTGGGCGTGAACCCCCGGGTGGTGCAGCGGCTCCAGAGCGTGCCCGCGCTGTACGGCGACCTCTTCCAGGCGCGGAAGCAGCTCTACGCGGAGCAGGCGCGGAGCCTGGTCCGCCGCCTGCCCGCCCGCCCCGCCGCGGCTCGCGCCTTCCTGCAAGGGGAGCTGGCGCGGAACTCCCGGCTGCGGCGCGTGACCTGGACCTCGCCCGCGGGCGAGGTCCTCGTGGACGTCGAGTCGACCACCCCGCCGCCCGAGGGCGGCTGGCGGGACTCGCCGCGGCAGGAGGTCCTGCCCGACGGCGGGCAGCTCCTGTGCGTGTTCGCGATCGAGGCGCAGTACCTGGTCGAGCTGGCGGAGGCGCGGGACCTCGCCGAGACCGTGCAAGGCGTGGCCGCGCTCCGGCCCCAGATCGGCCGCGCCTACGTGCTCTCCTTCGGCGCGCTGCTCGTCATCTGGGCGCTCGCGGCGGCGGTGATCGGCATCGCCCTGGCCCGCCGCACCACCCGCCGCGTCTCGGACCTGGTCGCCGGGGTCCGGCGGCTCGCGGCCGGCGACCTGCTCGTACAGGTGGACCCGGGCGACTTCTCCGACGAGGTGGCCGGCCTCGCCCGCGCGTTCAACCAGATGGTGCGCGAGGTGCGCGAGAGCCGCGATCGGATCGTGTACCTGGAGAAGATCTCCGGCTGGCAGGAGGTGGCCCGGCGCCTGGCCCACGAGATCAAGAACCCGCTCACGCCGATGAAGCTCGCCTTCCAGCAGCTCCAGGTCCGCTGGCAGCACCTCGAGCAGGGCGACCCCGCGTTCGGGAAGCTGCTCGGCGAGGTCGGCGAGATCATGCGAGACGAGATCGGCACGCTGCAGCGGCTGGTGGACGAGTTCTCCGGGTTCGCGAAGCTGCCCGACGTCCGGCCCGAGCCCGCCGACCTCGGCGAGTTCGTCGAGGAGTTCGTGAACCAGAACCCGCAGCTCCGCGCCGAGGGCGACGTCGAGGTGGTCCGCGCCGCGGGCGCGTGCCCGATCTCGCTCGACCGCGCGCTGATGCGGCGGGTGCTCGCGAACCTCTGCTCCAACGCGATGGAGGCCTCCCGCCCGTCCCGGCCGTGCGTCCACCTCGGCGTGGCGCGCACGCGGGACCGGGCGGTGCTCACGGTCGCCGACGAGGGGCCCGGCGTCGATCCGGCCCTGCGGGAGCGGATCTTCGATCCGTACTTCACGACCAAGACCGGCACCGGCACCGGCCTCGGGCTGGCGATCGTGAAGAAGATCGTCCTGCAGCACGGAGGGGAGATCCAGGTCGGGGAGAGGCCAGGCGGGGGGGCGAGGTTCACGCTCGCGTTTCCCCTGCGAGGAGAAGCCCCTCCGCGGGCTGCGTGAGCTCATGGAGACCGCATGACCTCCCCCCTCCCTCTCTCCGGCACCCTCGCGCTCGTCACCGGCGCCACCTCGGGCATCGGCCTCGCCTGCGCCCGCCGCCTCGTCGCCGCCGGCGCGCGCGTCGTTGCCGCCGGCCGGCGCACGGAGCGGCTC
>JAEZXM010000463.1 GCA_023419875.1 Pseudomonadota bacterium
CTCGCGTACCGAGCTCCGCGCGCGGCTCGATCGCGAGCCCGTGCCAGCCGCTCGACGCCGCCAGGAGCGGCCAGGCGGCGAACGTCGCCTGCGGCGAGCCGTCGGGGCCGAACACCTGCCACCCGGCCCCGGCTCCCGCCTGCGCGGCGACGGCGACGTGCCCGGTACCGTCCGAGAGGCCGCCGCTGCAGAGCGAGCGCGGAGGCGCGTCCCAGCTCACCTCGACCGGCTCCGGTGCGCGGTCCGGCAGGAGGCCATCGCACTCCGGGTGCTGATCGACACGCTGAAGGGTCACGGTGCCCGTCGCCCCGGTCGGTCCCGTCGGCCCGGCGGGGCCGCCCGGATCAGGGCCGCCGGCCGAAGTCCCGCCGCCGGCGCTCCCTCCTCCGCACGCCAGGGCGACCGTGAGCACCAGGAGAGGGCGGCGAGGGCGCACGGGCGAAGCATCGTCACGCCCTGCTCCGCCCGCCCGCCCGCTCGCCCGCCGGGAGGCCGGGGGGGTGCGCGGACGATGCCAGTGCGCTAGAAGGGGACCCATGGCGAGGACGATCCGGATTCACGAGACCGGCGGCCCCGAGGTGCTCCGACTCGAGGACGTCCCGGTGGGCGACCCGGGCCCGGGCGAGGCGCGCGTCCGCCACACGGTCTCGGGCGTGAACTTCATCGACATCTACCATCGGTCCGGGCTCTACGCGCTGCCGCTGCCGACCGGCCTCGGCAGCGAGGCGGCGGGGCGGGTCGAGGCGGTGGGACCGAACGTCGGCCACCTCGCCCCGGGCGACCGGGTGGTCTACCTGGCCTCCGGCACGCCGGGCTCGTACGCCGAGGCGCGCCTCATGAAGGCGGACCGCCTCGTGAAGTTGCCGCCGGGCGTGGACGACGAGACGGCAGCGGCCGTGTTCCTGAAGGGCCTCACCGTGCACGCGCTCGTGCGCCGGACCTACGCAGTGAAGCCGGGCGACGTGGTCCTCTGGCACGCGGCCGCCGGCGGGGTCGGCCTGCTCGCCGTGCAGTGGCTGAAGGCGCTGGGCGCGACGGTGATCGGCACCGTCGGCTCGGACGAGAAGGCGGAGCTCGTCCGCCAGCACGGGTGCGACCACGCCATCGTCTACACGCGCGAGGATTTCACGCAACGTGTGCGCCAGCTCACGGGTGGGGCCGGTGTGCCCGTGGTCTACGACTCGGTGGGGAAGGCCACCTTCGAAGGGTCGCTCGACTGCCTCAGGCCGCTCGGCCTCATGGTCAGCTTCGGGAACGCCTCGGGCGCGGTCCCGCCTTTCGCGCCGGTGCTGCTCTCCCAGAAGGGATCGCTCTATCTCACCCGCCCGACGGTCGGGCACTACGTGGCGTCCCGCGCGGACCTCGAGGCGGCCGCATCCGAGCTGTTCCGGATGATCGAGATCGGGCGGCTGCGGGTGCGGGTGGGCGGGCGCTGGCCGCTCGAGCGCGCCGGGGAGGCGCACCGGGCGCTCGCCGACCGGAAGACGACCGGGTCGCTCTTGATCCAGATCTAAGCTCGGGCCGCGTGGGGTCGGTCGAGGACGCGCGCCCGGCCCTTTCCAGCCTTTGTCGCCGAGCGCGGGTGGTCTACGATCGGCCTCCTTTCACCGGAGGCGATCATGCCGGCCCCTTCCTACGTCAGCGGCACGTCCGAGATTCCACTCCTCGGCGAGACCATCGGCGAGAACCTGCGCCGCACCGTGGAGCGCGTTCCCGATCGCGAGGCCCTCGTCTCGCCGTACCAGAACTACCGCGCGACGTACCGGCAGTTCTGGGAGGAGACCGGGATGGTGGCGCGCGCGCTCCTCGCCCGCGGCGTGAAGAAGGGCGACCGGGTCGGCATCTGGGCGCCGAACCGCTGGGAGTGGGTGGTCATCCAGTACGCCACCGCGCGGATGGGCGCGATCCTCGTCAACGTGAACCCGGCCTACCGGACCCACGAGCTCGAGTACGCGCTCAAGCAGTCCGGCGTCTCGACGCTCTTCCTCTCCAAGAAGTTCCGCCAGACCGACTACGTGGCCATGGTGCGGGAGGTCCAGCTCCGCTGCCCCGAGCTCCAGGCCACGGTCGTCATCGACGACGAGTGGAACGCGCTCCGGGAGGACGCGCTCAAGTACTCGACCGACGAGCTGGCCGCGCGCGAGCACGAGCTCCAGTTCGACGACGCGATCAACATCCAGTACACGAGCGGGACCACCGGCTTCCCCAAGGGCGCGACCCTCTCGCACCACAACATCCTCAACAACGGCTTCTTCATCGGCGAGTTCTGCCGCTACACGGAGAAGGATCGGGTCTGCCTCCCGGTGCCGTTCTACCACTGCTTCGGCATGGTCCTCGGGAACATGGCCATCACCTCGCACGGCGCGGCGATCGTGATCTCCGGCGAGGCCTTCGACCCCGCGCTGGTGATGAAGACCGTCCAGGAAGAGCGGTGCACCTCGCTCTACGGCGTGCCGACGATGTTCATCGCCGAGCTCGAGCACCCCGACTTCTCGAAGTACGACTTCGCCAGCCTCCGCACCGGGATCATGGCCGGCTCGCCCTGTCCGATCGAGGTGATGAAGAAGGTGCAGAAGGACATGCACATGCCGGAGGTCACCATCTGCTACGGCATGACCGAGACCTCGCCGGTGTCCACGCAGTCGAGGACCGACGATCCGCTCGAGAAGCGCGTCGCCACGGTCGGCCAGGTGCACCCGCACGTCGAGGTGAAGATCATCGACGCCACCACCGGCCGGATCGTCCCCCGCGGCTCACCGGGAGAGCTCTGCACCCGCGGGTACTCGGTCATGCTCGGCTACTGGAACAACCCGAAGGCCACCCACGAGGCGATCGACGAGGGCCGCTGGATGCACACCGGCGACCTCGCCACCATGGACGACCAAGGCTACGTGAAGATCGTCGGCCGCATCAAGGACATGGTGCTCCGCGGCGGCGAGAACATCTTCCCGCGCGAGGTGGAGGAGTTCTTGTACACGGTCCCGGGCATCGCCGACGTGCAGGTGATCGGCGTGCCGGACGCCAAGTACGGCGAGGAGCTCATGGCCTGGGTGAAGCTGCGCGCCGGCGCGGCGCTCACCGGCGAGGAGATCCGCGCCTACTGCAGGGGCAAGATCGCGACCTACAAGATCCCGCGCTACTACAAGTTCGTGGACGGCTTCCCGATGACCGTCTCCGGGAAGGTCCAGAAGTACAAGATGCGCGAGCAGTCGATCGAGGAGCTCGGGCTCCAGGCGGCGGCGGCGATCGAGACGGCCTGAGAGGCTCGTCCTCCACCACTCCGGACCGTCAGGGCTTCGGGTTCGCCAGCAACCAGCCGTAGGGATCCTCGCCGGACAGATCGGCGTAGACCGCCGTCCAGACGTCGTGCCCGAGGCCCGGCCGCTCGGTCCAGACGAGCTCGCGCGCCGGCGGCGACGGGCACTCGGCCAGCTTCGCCATGGTGTCGCGCTCGCGGGTGATGGTGACCACCGAGTCGGCCGTCCCGTGTACGGCCCATATCGCCACCTCGCGGAGCCGGCAGCCCTGCCTTCCCCACGCGCTCCAGGGCCGGTCTGGAGAGCCGGGATCGCCGGCGAGCAGCAGCGCCGCCGCCACCACCTCCCCGCCGTGATCGCCGAGGTAGCTCCAGATGGCGATCGAGCCGCAGGAGAGTCCGGTCAGGTAGACGCGGCGCGGGTCGATCCGGTAGTTCGCCAGCGCCCAGGTGAGGAACCGGTGGAGCTCGGCGGAGGAGGTGCAGAGCCGACCTGGGTGCTGCGGCGCGAGGACCACGAAGGGCAAGGACTCCGGCCACCGACCCTGCGAGGCGAGCATGATGGGGCCGTTGGCCAGGAGCTTGAACAGCTCGGTGCCCCCGTCCCCGTTCTCGTAGGTTCCGTGCACGGCCAGGAGCAAGGGCCGGGGCGCTCCGTCGCCGTACCCGGGCGGCAGGTACTCGTAGAACCCCATGGCCGCTGCGGTCGAGCCGAGCGGGCGGGGCGTGAGCTGGGCCGGCGACGGGGGTGCGCCGGCGGGCGGCGCGGCTGCGGAAGGCGCACGTGCGACCGGGGTGCGGGAACCAGCGCCGCACGCGAGGCAAACGAGCGCCGCCCAGGCGGCGAGCGTGGAAGCGCGCATTCCGCGACGATACGCCGACAGCCCGCCCGCACCCCTGGCCATCGGGAGGTCTCCACGTGGTGACGCGCGGGGCCCGGAGGAAACCGCTGGTCCCGCTCCGATCGCGCGGCCGCGGCGCCGCTGCGGGCGCCCGCGAACGCCTGCACGATCGGTCGGGCGAGGTTGCGCCCCTGTGCCGAGGCTCCGCCGAACCCCTCGAAGCGAGCCGCCGGCGCTCCGGGTCCCGACCACCCCCCGAGCGCCGGCCCGTCCGCGGAGGCTACGCCCCTCGACCCGGGGACACGGACCCGTGCTTAATCCAACCGATGGACCAAAAGCTCCGCGGGTGGTATTGCTCGCCTCGGAGCCCATCCATGACCCAGCGCCTTCTCGCCGCCGTTGCCCTCCTTCCGCTCGCCCTCACCGCCTGCGGGGACCGGAAGATCACCTGGACCACCCACGAGGCCGGACCGCTCGTCGTCGAGTTCCCATGCGTCCCGAAGGAGAGCGGCGTCGCCTGGAAGTGCATGCGCTCCGACGGCAGCGAGTACGCCATCCGCAAGGTGGAGAAGGGGCTCCCGCTCGACGCCGAGCTCGCCGAGGCGCGCGAGTACATGAGGGCGATCCCGAAGGGTGAGGTGTTCCAGGAGGACGCCTTCCCGCTTCGGTGGCGCGAGGTCCGGCAGTTCACGACCATCGACTTCCTGATGTACTACGAGGACGGGAAGGAGCTGACCCTCGAGGTGTCCTATCCCGCGCCACCGCCGCCCAAGGAGCTGGACGAGTTCTTCTCCCGGGCCAAGCTGAAGGGGAAGTGACGGGCGAATCCAGTCCCGCTCGTCGCCAGCGGAGCGGAGGCCGCGCACGCGCTACATGCTGCGCAAGAGGAGCAGCCGCCGGAGCGCCTCGGCCCGGACGCCCCGCCAGCGGCCACCGAGGTCGCGCCACGGGCAGTGACCAACGCCGCGCGCGGAATGGATCACGAGCAGCGGGCGCGCGACTGTCCGAAGCCGGCCACTGCGCGAG
>JAEZXM010000469.1 GCA_023419875.1 Pseudomonadota bacterium
CGGGGCGCGAACGGCGGTGTGAATCCCGCCGTTCGCGGCACCAATCAGCGATGACGGTTTTCGGACCCAAGCCGTGACGAAAGGAGATCTCGATCGATGGAGAACATTCACGTCGGGCCGATGACCCTTCGCACGATTTCTTCCCGAAGGTCGAGGGCTCACGTCGCGTAGTGGAATGGGGCTGTTGACTATGTAGCTTGGAAGTGTGACTGATGGCGCCGACTCCGCATGTGAACGCTCACATACCCGCGCTCGCGGCGGAGGAGCGACATCCCGTGTAGTCGCAACCTGACTCCAGGAGGCGGTTCCCGTGTCCGCCGAGGAGAGATCATGATCGTCCGTAGCTCGACCACGAGCGCCCGGGCTTCGTTCGCCCGGATCGCACTGTTCCTCGCTTTCCTTGCCGGCTGCGAGCCGGCGCTCCAGCCCTCGGCAGAGGAGGGCGGCGCGTCCGCAGCCGTGACCTTCACCAACTCGCCGATCCGCGGCGTGGCGTCCCAGCGGTGCGTGGACATCAGCGGCAACTCCACCGCCAACGGCACGCAGGCGCAGATCTGGGACTGCCACGGCGGGACCAATCAGTCCTGGACCTACGACGCCGCCTTGAACCTGGTCGTCTACGGGAACAAGTGCCTCCAGGCCTCGGGCGGCGCGACCTCCACCGGCACCGCGGTGGTGATCGGGGACTGCACCGGGCAGGCCTACCAGCACTGGAACGTCAACTCGAACGGTACGATCACCAACGCCCAGACCGGGCTGTGTCTGGACGTCAACGCGGCGGCGACGGCGAACGGGTCGAAGCTCATCCTCTGGACCTGCCACGGCGGAACGAACCAGCAGTGGACCGTCTCGGGGGCGACCAACGATCAGCAGCTCACCGTGACGAAGAGCGGGAACGGCGCGGGGACGGTGACGTCCGCGCCCGCGGGCATCAACTGCGGCTCCACCTGCAGCGCCAGCTATGCGAGCGGCACGACCGTGACGCTGACCGCGTCGGCCTCGAGCGGCTCGAACTTCGGCGGCTGGGGCGGGGCGTGCGGCGGCACCTCCGCGACCTGCACGGTCTCGATGACCGCGGCCCAGACGGTCACGGCGTCCTTCACGGCCAGCGTCGTCGTGGACGCCACCGTCTCGCTCAACGCGGGCGGCTCGGCCACGGGGTCCTTCGTCGCCGACACCGGCTTCTCGGGCGGGAGCACCTACTCGACCACCAACGCGATCGACACCTCGCTCGTGCCCGCGCCGGTCCCGCCGCAGGCCGTCTTCCAGACCGAGCGGTACGGCGAGTTCACGTACACGATCGCGAACCGCACGCCCGGGAGCGCCCAGACGGTCACCCTCCACTTCTCGGAGAGCTACTGGACGGCGGCCGGACAGCGGACGTTCAACGTGGCCATCAACGGCGCGACCGTGCTGACCGCCTTCGACATCTTCGCCCAGGCGGGCGGCGCCAATCGCGCGATCGCCCGCACGTTCAACGCCACGGCCAACTCGAGCGGGCAGGTGGTCGTTCAGTTCAGCCGCTCGGGCGGTCCGGACAACCCGAAGATCTGCGGCATCACCGTGGCGGCCGGCAGCGGCGGGACCAACTACACCCTGAGCGTCCAGAAGACGGGCTCCGGGAGCGGGACCGTCTCCGGCGGCGGCATCGACTGCGGCCCCACCTGCGCCATCGCCCTCGCCAGCGGCGCGTCCGTGACGCTGGCGGCGACCACGGCCAGCGGCTCCACCTTCGCGGGCTGGGGCGGCGCGTGCGTCGGGACCGGCACGTGCGTCGTCTCGATGACCGCGGATCGAGCGGTGACGGCCACGTTCAACGGACCGTCCACCTATACGCTCACGGTCACGAAGGCGGGCACGGGGAGCGGCACGGTGACCTCGACCCCGGCCGGGATCAACTGCGGGTCGACCTGCACGGCGAACTACGCGAGCGGGAGCGTCACCCTGAGCGCGGCGGCGGCGGGCGGCTCCACGTTCGCCGGCTGGAGCGGGACGTGCAGCGGCACCGGGAGCTGCATCGTGACGATGACGGCGGCCCGGTCGGTCACGGCCACGTTCAACGGCCAGCAACCGACGACGTTCACGAACCCGGTGCTGTGGGAGGACCTCGCCGACATCGACATTCTCCGCGTCGGCGACACCTACTACTACTCCGCGTCGACGATGGCGTACTCGCCGGGCGCGCCGGTCCTGCGCTCGTACGACCTCGTCAACTGGGAGTACGCGGGGCACTCGGTGCCGGTCCTGGACTTCGGGAACAACTTCAATCTCAGCGGCGGCAGGGCCTACGTGAGAGGGATCTGGGCATCGTTCCTCGGCTATCGGCCGAGCAACCGGACCTTCTACTGGGGCGGCTGCATCCAGGGCGGCAACGGGACCTACATCTACACGGCCACCCAGGTCGAAGGCCCCTGGGTGAAGCACGGTCCGCTGCCCTGCTACTACGACGCGGGCCTGCTCGTGGACGACAACGACACGATGTACGTGGCCTACGGGAACACGAGCATCTACGTGGCCCAGCTCGCCGCGGACGGGTTCAGCCAGGTCCGGTCGCAGCAGGTGTTCACGACGCCCTCGAGCATCGGGACGCTCGAGGGGGCCCGGTTCTACAAGCGGAACGGCTTCTACTACATCTGGCTCACCCGGCCGGCCAACGGCCAGTACGTGCTCCGGTCGAACAGCCCGTGGGGCCCCTACACGATCCAGCAGGTGCTGCTCAACATGGGCACGCCGGTCTCCGGCTCCGGGGTCCCGCACCAGGGCGGCATGGTCCAGACGCAGAACGGCGACTGGTACTACATGGCGTTCATCGACGCCTACCCGGGCGGCCGGGTGCCGGTGCTGGCGCCCATCGACTGGATCTCGGACTGGCCGGTCATCCGGACGGTGAACGGCGCCTGGGGAGCGACCTACCCGCGCCCGAACCTCCCGCCTCCGCCGCGCGCGGTGAAGCCGCCGACCGGCACCGACACGTTCACCGGCAGTGCGCTCGCTCCGGAGTGGGAGTGGAACCACAACCCGGACAACACGCGGTGGTCGGTCGGCAGCGGGCTGCGGCTCCAGACGGCGACGGTGACGAACGACCTCTACAACGCGCGGAACACGCTGACGCACCGGATCCTGGGCCCGTCGTCGACGGCGACGATCGTGCTCAACTACTCGGGCATGCGCGACGGCGATCGCGCCGGGCTGGCGCTCTTCCGCGACCTGTCCGCCTGGGTGGGCGTGCGCCGTGATTCGGGGGCGACCCGGGTCGCGTTCGTCAACAACATCAACATGAACTCGAGCTGGGCCACCGTCTCGACCGGAACCGAGGTGACGAGCACACCGGTGTCCGGCGGACGGATCTGGCTGCGGCTGGCCGCCGACATCCGGCCGGGCACCGGAAGGCAAGGGCGCTTCTCGTACAGCACCGACGGCGTGAACTTCACGCAGATCGGGACGTACACGATGGGGAACGCCTGGCAGTTCTTCATGGGATACCGGTACGGCATCTTCAACTACGCGACGACGGCGCTTGGTGGGTCCGTGACCGTGGAGTCGTTCACGGTCTCGACGCCCTGACGCGGGGCGGCGCGGGTCGGGGTCCGCAAACGGGACCGGGCCCCGACCCGCAGGCGCCTCGGCGCCGGCGTGCCGCCCCGTGCGCGCTCGCCGGCATCGCCGTGGAAGCGCGCCGTGTCGCCCATCGCCGTGACTCGTCCTCGGTTTCCGGAGCGAAGGAGCACCACATGTTCAAGGCCGCACGCACCTGTCTCGCCGCACTCACCGCCTTCGCAGCGGGAACGTTTGTCTCGAGCACGGCCCGCGCCGACTATCCCATCTTCTATCAGCGCTACACCGCCGATCCCGGGACGCTGGAGCACGAGGGTCGGCTCTACCTGTACGCGTCTCACGACCTGGACACGCAGGCCGGCTACGAGATGTACGACATCACGTGCATCTCCACCGACGACATGAAGAACTGGACCGACCACGGCGAGTGCTTCAATGCACGGACCGGCTCGACCTGGGCGCAGTACTCCTGGGCGCCCACGGTCGTCACGCGCAACGGCAGGTTCTACATGTACTACGGCAACAGCGGCGGCAGCATCGGCGTCGCCGTCGCCGACAGCCCGATCGGCCCGTTCCGCGACACGCGGGGGAGGGCGCTCATCGACGGCAGCACACCCGGAGTCAATCCGCCCTCCGGGATGTGGATCTTCGATCCCGCCGCGTTCATCGACGACGACGGGAAGGCGTACCTCTACTTCGGTGGCAACGGTCCCTCGAACATCCGGGTCATCCAGCTCGGCACGGACATGGTGAGCACGGTGGGCTCGGCCATCTCGATGAGCGCGCCGCGGTTCTTCGAGGCCGCCTGGATGCACAAGCTCAACGGCAGGTACTACTTCTCGTACTCGACCAACTGGGACCTGGGCGCGCCGACGATCGATTACATGACGAGCAGCTCGCCGACGTCCGGCTTCCAGCACAGGGGGACGGTGCTCCCGCAGCCTCCCGAGAACAGCAACAACAATCATGCCGGGATCTTCAAGTTTCAGAACGTCTGGTACGTCGCGTACCACAACCGCACGCTGGCCCGGATGGACGGGGTGGATCCCACGTACCACCGGAACCTCGCCGTGGACCGGCTGAACCACAACGCGGACGGCACGATCCAGCAGGTGACCATCACGACCAACGGGGTCCCGCAGATCAAGAGCCTGAACCCGTACATCACCGTCGAGGCCGAGACGATGAACCGCGGTCAGGGGATCGAGACCGAGGCCTGCTCCGAGGGCGGCCGCAACGTCTCGTCCATCGAGAACGGAGACTGGGTCCGGGTGGTCGGCGTGGACTTCGGCACGGGCGCGAGCTCGTTCCAGGCGCGGGTCGCCTCGGCGACGAGCGGCGGCAGCATCCAGGTTCGCCTGGGCGGCACGAGCGGGACGCTCGTCGGGACCTGCGCGGTCCCGGGGACGGGCGGCTGGCAGACCTGGACCACCGTCAATTGCAGCGTGAGCGGCGCGACCGGCGTGAAGGACGTGTACCTCGTCTTCACGGGCGGAAGCGGCAGCCTCTTCAACGTCAACTGGTGGAGGTTCGTCGGCGGCTCGAGCACCACGTACGCGCTGGACGTCACGAAGAACGGCACGGGCAGTGGGACGGTGGCAGGGGGCCCCATCAACTGCGGCTCGACCTGCTCGGCGAGCATCGCGAGCGGCACCGTCGTGACCCTGACGGCGACGCCGGCGGCCGGCTCGACCTTTGGTGGCTGGAGCGGCGCCTGCACGGGCTCCGGGAGCTGCGTCGTGACGATGACGGCGGCGCGGTCGGTCACCGCGACGTTCAACGTGCCGCCGGTGACGGGCGCGGTCTCGATCAACGTGGGCGGGGCGGCGAGCGGGACGTTCGTCGCGGACACCGGCTTCTCCGGCGGCAGCACGTATTCGGTGACGACGGTGATCGACACCTCGCAGCTCAGCGGGACGATCCCGGCGCAGGCCGTCCTGCAGACCGAGCGGTACGGTGAGTTCACGTACACGCTGGGTGGGTTCACGGCGGGAAGCGCGCAGGCGGTGACGCTGTACTTCGCGGAGGTCTACTGGAGCGCGGCCGGGCAGCGGACGTTCAACGTGGCGATCAACGGGGCGACGGTGCTCTCGGCGTTCGACATCTTCGTGGCGGCGGGCGGCAGGGCGAGGGCGATCTCCCGGTCGTTCAACACCACGGCGAACGCGAGCGGGCAGGTGGTGATCCAGTTCACGCGCGCAGGCGGGCCGGACAATCCGAAGGTGTGCGGGATCACCGTGGCGCCTGCGGGCCCGACCACCCAGTACGCGCTGTCGGTCACCAAGGCGGGCACCGGGAGCGGGACGGTGGCGGGCGGCCCGATCAACTGCGGAGGGGCCTGCAGCGCGAACATCGACTCGGGGACGACGGTGACCTTGACCGCGTCGCCGGCGAACGGCTCGACGTTCGGTGGCTGGAGCGGAGCCTGCACCGGGACCGGGACCTGCACGGTCACCATGACGGCGGCGCGGGCTGTGACCGCCACCTTCAACCAGAGCGGCGCGACGTTCACCAACTACCGGATCGTCAGCGTGCCGTCGCAGCGGTGCCTGGACATCAACGGCGCATCGACGGCCAACGGCACGCAGGCGCAGATCTGGGACTGCAACGGCCAGACCAACCAGTCCTGGACGTACGACTCCAGCCAGAACCTGGTCGTGTACGGGAACAAGTGTCTCCAGGCTTCGGGAGGGGGGACCTCCGCCGGGACCGCCGTGGTGATCGGGGACTGCACCGGCCAGGCGAGCCAGCGCTGGAACGTCAACTCGAGCGGCACCATCACCAACGTCCAGTCCGGCCTGTGTATGGACGTCAATGGCGGCGGGACGGCGAACGGGACGAAGGTCATCCTCTGGTCCTGCCATGGCGGCACCAACCAGCAGTGGAACCCCAGGAACTGACGGCAGCGCAATCGGAAAGGAATCTGTCATGGCACGGATGAACCACATGTCGGGTCGCCTCCTGGCGCTCGGGTTCGGGCTCCTGGCCGCGTGCGGCCCCGAGATGGCGGGTGAGGCCTACGAAGGATCGGACGGGTCGGAGGCGGCCGCTGCGACCACGCTCGGCGCGGCGCTGGCCGCGGGCAGGCTCAACGACTCGACGTACACCGGGATCGCGAGCCGCGAGTTCAACTCGGTGGTGGCCGAGAACGAGATGAAGATGGACGCCACCGAGCCGCAGCAGAACGTCTTCAACTTCA
>JAEZXM010000068.1 GCA_023419875.1 Pseudomonadota bacterium
TCTCGGAGCCGGTCGTGGTGGCGCCGGCTCACCCGCACCTCCGCACCGGTGGCGAGCACGGCGCCGGCGTCGCCGTGCGAGGCGGGGTGGATGGCGCGCACGGCGGCGCCGGCCACCAGCTCCGCGCGGTGGACCCGGACGAAGCGAGCGGGGTCGAGCCGCGCCTCGAGCCGCGACAGCGTCTCGCGCGCGAGGAGCACCGCCCCGCCCGAGGTGTGGATCTCGACGTAGTTCTCGGCCGCCGAGAGGCGGACGACGTCGGCGACATCGACGAGGATGACCGATCCACCGTCGCGGACGACCAGCCGCTCGAGGTGTGGAGGAGGGCCGATCCGCTCCATGAGCGCGGTGAGCGCGGTCCGGTCCGGCGCCCGATCGCCCAGCGCGCGGACCGCGCGCGCGAAGGCATGCCGGAAGCGCGCGGCGTCGTAGGGCTTGAGCAGGTAGTCGATCGCCTCGACCTCGAACGCCTGGACCGCGAAGGCGTCGTACGCGGTGACGAAGACCGTGGGCGGCATCCGGTCCGCGCCCACCGCGTCGATCACCTCGAACCCGGTGAGGCCGGGCATCTGCACGTCCAGGAACACCACGTCCACGGGTTCCCGGCGCAGCACGTCCACCGCCACGAGCCCGTTGGGCGCCTCGGCGATCACCTCGGCGGCGGGCTCCTCCGCCAGATGGGCGCGGAGCTTGTCGCGCGCGGGGGCCTCGTCGTCGGCGACGAGCACGCGGATCCGGTTCACGCCGCCGCCTCCGCCACGTGCCACGGGATCCACACCGCCACCTCGAGGCCGCCTCCGGACGCCTCGCCGACCGCGAGGCGACCCGCGTCGCCGTACAGGTGGGCGAGCCGCTCTGCGGTGTTCGAGAGGCCGACGCCGCGCCCGGCCGGGAGGCCGCCCGCCGGCGCCCCCGGACCGTCGTCCTCGACCGTGAGCCGGAGCGCGTCGCCGTCCCGGCGCGCGGTGATCCGCACGGTGCCGGCGCGGTCGTGGCGGGCGATGCCGTGCTTCACCGCGTTCTCCACGAGCGGCTGCAGGACGAGGTTCGGGACCAGCGCCGCCCGGCTCTCCGCGGCCACCTCGAACACGACCCGCAGGTGGTCGGCGAACCGCGCCTTCATGATCTCCAGATAGGCGGTCACCGCCGCGAGCTCGTGCTCGAGCCGCACCTCCTGGGCGTCTCCGGCGCGCAGCGTGGCCCGGAGGAAATCGGAGAGGTACGCGAGCATGGTCTCGGCGCGGGAGGGATCGACCCGGATGCACGAGGAGACGAGGTTCAGGGCGTTGAACAGGAAGTGGGGCTCGAGCTGCATCTGCAGCGCTCGAAGCTTCGCCTGGGCGAGCTCCCGCTCCAGCCCGGCGGCGCGCATCTCTTTCGCGCGGGCGCGCGCCGCCAGCATGAACATGGTGGTCACGGCGAGCGTGAGGGCGTGCCCGATGGCCTGCTTCAGGTACTCCATCGCCAGCCGGTACCCCAGATCGCCGAGGGGGTACTCGCCCCAGCCGAGAACGGGCCAGAGCATTCTGCGGACGGTCAGGAAGAACGCGATGCCACCCGCCGCGCACACCACCGACGCGGCCAGGTAGATCGTGAGGTGGCGAGGCCAGCGGTGCGATGCGACAGGAAAGCGGAGCGCCACGGCGATCATCGCCCGGATGAACGGCACCACGCACCACGCTCCGGACAGCTCCTCGACGAGGGCGCGTTCGATCCCGCCCTCGCCCGAGGCGCCGAGCGTCGTGGCCGCGACCGCGAAGTTGATGAGCCCGACGCCGGTCACGACCGCGAAGATCCAGAGCCAGATCGACGGGCGCAGGGCCTCCGCGCCCGGAGCGCTCCGGTCGGCCTCGTCGCGGACGCCGGCGTCGGGTGTGGTCAGGACGCCACCTCCGCGGCCGACACCGGCACGCCCCGCTCGTCAGCCCGCGGTGCGGGCCGCGCCCGCTTGAGGCCGAAGAGGAGGCGCGTCACGGCGAAGGGGCGCACGAGCACATGATAGATCGCCATGATGATGACGAACGAGCCGGCGCAGATGAGCACGTAGTTGCTCCAGAGGCCGCTCCGCCAGCGCACGACGTGGAACCCCAGGACGACGATGACCGTCTGATGAAGGATGTAGAAGGGGTAGACCGCCTCGGTGGCATAGCGGAGGAGCGGGCCGCCGCGGGTCAGATACACCTGCCCCCATCCGGCGATGGCGACGAGGGTGGACCACCCCACCACCAGGCCGGTGATGCCGTGCAGCGCGTCCCAGCCGAACCAGGTGCGCGCCGGCAGCGAGGCGATCGCGAACGCCGCGGGGATCGCAAACACCGCGACCGCGAGGTTCCGGTGGCGCTCGCGGCGCAGCGCCTCCCACAGGCGGGGATCCCGGGCGAAGAGGAAGCCGGCCAGGAAGTAGAGCCCGTACCGCGCCAGGAAGGCGTAGTCGCCCACGAGGGCGTGCGTCTCCTCCGGCCACCGGGGAGCGAGCAGGAGCTGGGAGCCGACGAGCGGGAGGAGCCAGGCGAGCGTGCCGAAGCGGCGCTCCCCGATCCACGCCAGCCTGTCGAAGAACCGATCGGCGCGCGCGCTCCGCAGCCACAGCAGGAGCGGCAGGAGCACCACGGAGAAGACGAGGAGGTACAGCACGAACCAGAGGTGGTGCCACGAGAAGCTGCCGCCCAGCGGGAAGGGCACGAACTCGAACACCGTCGGATAGAACTCCCAGAACGAGCGGTACTGGTCGATCCGCTCCACGTAGATCTGCGGGGGCACGATCACGAAGCAACCGAAGACGAGGGGGATGAGGAGCCTCCGGTGCCGCTCGCCCAGGAAGGCGAGCGGGCTGCGGCGGCGCAAGGCGAGGAAGGTGCCCGCTCCCGAGACGAAGAGGAGGAGCGGCATCCGCCAGACGTGCAGCCAGGACAGCACGATCTCGAGCACCAGCGAGCGTTCGGTGCTCTTCACGTGCCAGGACCACGGCACGAACATCATGCCGACGTGGAAGAGGAGGACGATCAGGACGGCGATGACCCGCAGCCAGTCCAGGTCGGCGCGGCGTTCGGGGTGCGTCATTGGCGTGAGCATGGGCGCATGCTGCACGCGGGGTCGGTGGTCCGGGAGCGGCGTGTGACCAGCGGGACCGCGGCGGTGACGAGCGGCGGCGGGCTACCGGTGGTGACCGGACAGGGTGCCGCAGGGCGCGCGAAGAGCTCGCGTCCCAGCCTCAGTGCGTGAGCGACTTCACCCGATCGCGCACCTGCTCCGCCGCGTCTCGCGCCCGGTCCTCGATCGACCCGCCGGATCGCCCGCGGAACCACCACCCGGCACCGAACCCGCCCGCGGCGGCGAGCAGGAGCAGCAGGTAGAAGAGGCGGCGCCGCACGGTCAGATCCCGAGCTGCTGGACCGCGTACCCGCGCTCGCGCAGCGCCTGGAGGATCTCGTGGACGTGGTCGGGGCCGCGCGTCTCGAGCGTGAGCTGGAGGGTGGTGTCGCCGAAGCGGCTGGCGAACGCGCGGGAGTGGTGGACCTCGATCACGTTGGCGCGGAGGTTCGCGACGATCGACGAGACGCGGGCGAGCTGGCCGGGCTTGTCCTGGAGGGCGACGCTGATCCGGACGAGCCTCCCCTCCTTCACCAGGCCGCGCTCGATCACCCGCGCGACGAGGTTCACGTCGATGTTGCCGCCGGAGAGCACCGCGACCACCTTCTTGCCGGCGATCCCACGGATCCGCTGGTGCATGAGCGCGGCGACGCCGACCGCCCCGGCCCCCTCGACGACCGTCTTCTCCTTCTCCAGGAGATACAGGATGGCGCTCGCGATCTCCTCCTCCGAGACCGTCACCACCTCGTCCACCACCTTGCGCGCGTGCTCCAGGGTGAGGTCGCCGGTGCGCTTCACGGCGATGCCGTCGGCGAGCGTCTGCGCGCCCTCGAGCGCCACCGGCTTCCCCGCCTCGAGCGCCGCCAGCATGCTGGCGAGGACCTCGGCCTGGACCCCGATCACGCGGACGCCGGGCCGGCGCCCCTTGACCGCGACGCCGATCCCGGCGACGAGCCCGCCGCCGCCGACCGGCACCACCACCGCCTCGACGTCGGGCACCTGGTCGAGGATCTCGAGGCCGACCGTGCCCTGGCCGGCGATCACCCCGGGGTCGTCGAACGGGTGCACGAAGGTGAGCGCCTCGGCCTGCTCGAGCCGCCGCGCCTCCGCGTACGCCTCGTCGTAGCTCCCGCCGGAGAGGACCACGCGCGCGCCGTGCGCCCGCGTGCTCGCCACCTTGATGATGGGCGTCGTCTCCGGCATCACGATCGTCGCCGGGAGCCCGAGCCGGCCGGCGTGGTACGCGACGCCCTGCGCGTGGTTCCCCGCGCTCGCGGTGACGAGCCCGCGCTCGCGCTCCGTCTGGGTGAGCCCGAGGAGCCGGTTGAGCGCGCCGCGCTCCTTGAAGGAGCCGGTCATCTGGAGGTTCTCGAGCTTCAGGAACGCCTCGGTTCCGGTGAGGCGCGAGAAGGTCTCGCTGCGGGCGCACGGGGAGAGGTAGACCCGCTCCCGCAGGCGGGAGAGCGCGGCTTCGACGTCGGAGAGGAGGACCATGGGAGGGGGTGGGAGCGTATCCCGCACCCTCGTCGAGCGGCAAGCGAGGCGCGGTGAGCTAGTGCTGGACGAGGCGGCGCGCCAGCTCGACGCGGTTCCGCACTCCGAGCTTGTCGAAGATCGTCTTGAGGTGGCTCTTCACCGTCTGGGACGCGATGCCGAGCCGCTCCGCCACCTCGCGCGACCGGAGGCCGTCGGCGACGAGCAGCGCCACCTCGCGCTCCCGCTGGGTCAGCCCATCCGCCGGCGCTCCCTGCGGCTCGGTCCCGACGTGCACCGGCTCGGGGAGGGGCTCCCGCCAGAGGTGGAGCTGGGTGCGACCCTTTCCGACCGCCGTGACCTCCACCCGGAGCCGCTCGCCCATCCCCTCGAGCACCAGCGTCCGGCGAATCCCGGGAGGGCCGTTCTGCGCCGCGTCGGAGAGCCCGCGGAGCTCGGCCGGCAACGCCTGCCCGTCGGCCACGTCCGTGAAGAACACGCGAAGCATCTCCTCCGCTTGCCGATCACAACGGAGGACCCCGCCCACCTCGGAATGCGCAGCCGCTCCCCTGGGTGCCGGGACGCGAACGCTCGCACGCATCATGAACAGACCCCCATCCACCGCGGCGTGTGCAGACCGAACCCACATACTACAGGCCAGCGATCGAGTGGTCTCCCGACCCTGAAACCAGGGTAGCTCTTTTGGGTGCCTGGAGTGTGACTGCGGAGGCGGAGGAAATTGTCTGCTGCGGGCCGAGGTGGCCCGGCGGAATGCGCTTCGTCACCCAAGACTCGAAGTCGGCGGGGTGGGCGGAACGCCCCGATGCCCGCCTGAACCGGTAGACGGGGCAGCGCCCGTGCGTTCCCTCGCAGAACTCGGCGGCCGTGGCGGCGTCCACTCGGACGGGCGGGCTGGCCACCCCCTTGCACTGCGGTCCACCTCGTCTGCTGGACAACGGGCAGCTCATCGATCGAGAACCTAGTCACGTGCACGCACCTTACGCGCGCCCGCTCCGGGCGCCCACTCCCCGGCGCGCCTGCCCGGGCGCAGCTTCCGCAGAAAGGAGGCGCGACATGGAGGAGAAGCGTGAGGGCGGGCCGCCGAGCCCGGAGGAGCTGCGGCGCGAGGCGAGCGAGATCGAGCGGGAGGACGAGGACCAGGCGCGAGACGAGGGGAAGAACCCGAAGATCGTCGCCGGGCGGAAGACGCCGCCGAGCAGGGAGGGGGAGGACGAGCCGTAGCTCAGACCTTCACCGCGAACCCCAGGTCCACGTCCGTCGCGGCCCGGCCGCCGCGGATCCCCCAGCATTCCATCGGCGGCTCGTGCAGCACGATCATCACCGCTGCCGGCGGGATGCCGGGGGCTGCCTCGAGGTTCCGCACGATCGCCGCGTAGAGGTTCCGCTTCGCCTCGAGGCTCCGGCCGGGGAAGGCGTTCACCTCGACGAGCGTGAAGCTCGGCCCTTTGCCCGACTCGAAGCTCTCCGGCGCGTGCTCGTGCAGGACCTGGACCCGGTCGTGGTCGGGGATCCGGAACGCCTCGACAAGCGCGGCGTGGACGCCGTCGAGGATGGCCTTCCGCTCCGCGGGCGGGCGCCCGGCACAAACGTGGACGTGGACGATGGGCATCCGGGGAGGGTAGCAGAGCGCGCGGGCCGGGCGGTGAGGGTCGTCCGTATGAACTTCACGGGGCGTGCCGCCCCGCCCCACGGGCAGAGCCCATAGGCGC
>JAEZXM010000506.1 GCA_023419875.1 Pseudomonadota bacterium
AGCGTGGGCTCCGTCAGTTGCCCGATCTGCGAGACCCCGGGAGCAGCCGCCGGAGCGCCTCCGCCCGGACCCCGCGAAGCGCGCAACGAGGTCGCGCCCTCGGCCTTGGCTCTCCACCGCGCGCGGAGAGGACCGAGAGCAGCGGGCGCGCGACTGTCTGAAGCCGGCCACCCCGCGAAGCGGGAAGTGGCCGGCTGAGTTTCGCGCGCCCGCCCAGGCGCGGTGCGAGACGCCGCGCGCGTCATGCAATGCGTAAGGCGCGACCGAGTTAGCGAGCGGGGTCCGGGCGGAGGCGCGGAGGCGGCGTAGGGATCATCTCGCCGGAACGCGAACGGCGGGCCCACGGGTGGCCCGCCGTCCGGTCCTGCTCGACGACGACGGACTCGCTCCTACCACCAGTAGAAGCTCGCCCAGGGGTACGTGCCGGCGGTGAAGCTGAACGTGTACGGCGCGCTGCCGGGCAGCGGGGTCTGGCCACAGGAGACCGCCGTGCCGTTCACCGTCACCGTCCGCCCCGCGGTGTTGGAGCAGCCCCAGCCGCTGACGGTGGTGCTGACGGTGAAGCAGATCGCGGCGGTGGTGTTGAAGTTGCCGCTGTTCCCGCCGGTCACCGCCTTGCACGTGCCGCCGGGATCGCCGCCACTCGTGTTGAACGTCGCCGTGACCGAGCGGGCCGCGGTCATCGAGACCACGCAGGCGCCGATCCCGGAGCAGGCGCCGCTCCACCCGGCGAAGGTCGAGCCGCTCGCCGCCGTCACCGTCAGCGTCACACTCGTGCCGGTCGCGTAGCTCGCGCTGCACGCGCTGCCGCAGTCGACGCCCGATCCCGTGACCGTGCCGCTGCCGGTGCCCGCCTTCGTGACCGCCAGCGTCTGGTTCGTGGGTCCGGGATCGCCGCCGCCGGCCGCGACCGTGATCCCGCAGATCTTCGGCTGGTCGGGGCCGTTCCGGCTGAACTGGATCACCACCTGGCCGCTCGCGTTCGCGGTGGTCTCGAACGTCCGGGCGATGGCGCGGTTCGTGCCGCCGGCGGCCGCGAAGATGTCGAACGCGGAGAGGACCGCCGTCCCGTTGATCGAGACGTTGAAGGTCCGCTGGCCGGCCGCGGTCCAGTAGCTCTCCTGGAAGTAGAGCGTCACGGCCTGCGCGCCGCTCCGGCCCGGGACGGTGTACGTGAACTCGCCGTACCGCTCGGTCTGGAAGACGGCCTGCGGCGGAACGGCCCCGGTGACGAGCGACGTGTCGATGGTGCGGGTGGTCGAGTACGTGTTCCCGCCGGAGAAGTACTGATCGGCGCTCCAGCTGCCGGTGGCCGAGCCGCCCGCGTTGATCGAGACGGTGCCGGTGGGGACGGTGCCGTTGAACGTGGCGGTGACCGACCGCGCGGTGGTCATGGTCAGGATGCAGGAGCCGGAGCCGGTGCAGGAGCCGCCCCAGCCGCCGAACGTCGAGCCGGAGGCGGGCGTCGCGCTGAGCGTGACGGCCGTGCCGGAGGCGACGTTGGCGGAGCAGGTGGCGCCGCAGTTGATCGGGCCACCCGAGACCGTGCCGCTGCCGGTCCCCGACTTCGTCACGGTGAGCGCGTACGTCGTGCCACCGCTGGTGTTGAAGGTCGCGCTGACGGACCTCGCCGCGGTCATCGTGACGATGCAGGAGCCTGTGCCGGTGCAGGAGCCGCCCCACCCGCCGAACGTCGAGCCGGCGGCCGGCGTCGCGGTGAGGGTGACGGCGGTGCCGGAGGCGACGTTTGCCGAGCAGGTCGACCCGCAGTTGATGGCGCCGCCCGCGACGGTGCCGCTGCCCGTGCCCGACTTCGTCACGGTGAGCGCGTAGCTCGTGCCGCCGCCCGGGGCCACGGCGCGGCCGGTGCCGGGGTCGATCACGCCGGGGCACAGCCCCCGGGATCTCAGGTTGGCCGCGATCTGCGGGATGGCGGCGACGGTGTTGGCCGGCCACTCGTGCATCAGGATGACCTGGCCGTTGGTGAGCCTGCCGGCGGCCGAGACGATGGAGGCCGTGCTGGCGTTGTTCCAGTCCTGCGAGTCGACGTCCCAGGTGACGACCCGCAGGCCGAGGCCGGAGGCGACGGACTGGAGGGTGGAGTTGGTCTCGCCGTAGGGAGGCCGGAAGAGCCTGGGGGTGCCGCCGCCGTTGGAGGTGATCGCCTGGTTGGTCCGCGAGAGCTCGCTCTGCATGTCCGCCTGGCTCATGCTCGTCATGTGGCCGTGCGTGTAGCTGTGGTTCTGCACCGAGCCGAGGGCCGACTGCTGGGCGACGAGCGAGGGGTTCGAGGCGATGGCCTGGCCGGTGTTGAAGAAGGTGACCGGGGTGAGGCCGGCGGACCGGAGGGCGTTGAGGAGGGCGGCCGTGCTGCCGCTCGGGCCGTCGTCGAAGGTGATGCCCACGTACCCGCTGCACGTCTGCGCCTCGGAGGCCGCGGGAAGCGCGCCGAGAGAGAGGGTGAGGGCGAGGAGAAGAGCTTGGCGTGCGCGACGTCCTGGCATGAGCGGAGTCCTTTCCGGTTCACGGGGCCCGGCTGCTGCGTGCGTGCCGCACCTATCGCGTACTCCGGGGCCGGACGTCAACATCTGAATCGGTTTAGAACCGGTTCAGGCCGGAGACCCGGGCGGCGAGGAGGGGGAGCGCCCCCGCGGGGGTGAGTCGAGCGGCGGCTGGACCCGGCAGAATGCCCGCTCACTGCCCCGCGTACGCGGCCACGCCGCCGCCGGCGGTCACGCCCCCGGTCTCGGCCTGCACGAACGCGAAGTACACGATCCGTGGGGTCGTCCAGCGGTCGATCTGGATCGACTGCACCGGATGCCGGGCGAACCCCGGGGCGCCCGCGACGTCGATGGCCTGGAAGGCGCCGCCGCGCAGGCGCAGCACGCCGCCCGTGGCGGGGCCGATCCAGAGCGAGTCGTCGCTCGGGTCGCAGGCGACCGCCATCACGCCGTCGCCGCTCGCCGCGGGAAGCCGCAGGCGGGCGATGGTCCCGTCGGTGGCGATGCGCGCAAGGCCGTACCGGAGCGAGCCGACCCAGAGCGTCCCGTCCCGGCAGTGCGACATCGAGCGGACCTGGTCGAAGCGCGTCGTCAGGTCGTCGTCCGAGGGGTCGGGCCACAGGTCAAGGAACCTCCCGAGCCACCAGTGGTCGTGCGTGAGGTCGGGCCCGTACCCGAGGACGGAGGTGGTCCGGTACTCGTTGGAGCCCCAGGGACGCCCGTCCCGCGGGTCGATGGATAGGGCCCATCCCTCGCCGTTCACGAACCACTCCGGGTGGAGCGGGGTGGTGAGCGACGGGTGCAGGTGCTCCCAGACGTCCTTCGCGTCGGCGAACTCCTCGCCCCACGCGCTGGCCCGGTCGACGTACCCCCTCCGCTTTACGTCGGAGAGGAGGACGGCGAAGGTGCCGTGCTCTCCGCCCATCCAGACGTCCCCGTACATCCCGCTCGTCGGGTCGTGGTTCACGACGATCCGCCGCACCAGGCGGAAGAGGCGCCGGCCCCGGTTCCAGAAGTAGTCGGTCGGGTCGCAGGTCGTGGCCCGGTCCTCGCCTCCATCGGCGCAGATCACGTGCGGCGGCGAGGCGATCAGCACGTGGCGCGTGCGCATCAGCGTCTCCGCGTCCGGGTCGAACGCGACCACGTCGGCGCCGCCCGAGCCGAGCACCCAGGTCCAGTACGGAAGCGCGCCTTCGTCCGTCGAGGCCGGGAGCCCCTCGAACCCGATGACCGCCTTCCCGGGCGACGCTCCGCCGACGGCGAGGATCCGGCATTGGCGGTTCGGGAGATCGGGGAAGACGAGGTCCAGGCTGGAGTCGTTGCAGTTCTCGGTCAGGCCGGCGTTCTGCGCGTCGAAACGGAGGAACCGCGGCGCGCCGCGCCGCTTCGCATACAGGGCGTCTCCTCCGGCCACGTAGACGTTGCCGCCCTCGTCGGGCGAGACGTCCTGGACGTCGGCGGAGAGCCCCTGGAGCGCGCCGTAGTAGGTCCAGTCACCGATGGTGACGGGGCTCGTGTCCGGGGGCGGTGGGGGGGGAGGGGGAGGAGGAGGCTGCCCTCCGGCCTCCCGGGTCGGCTGGCCCCCGCCCCCCACGCCCAGCGCGACCAGACACGCCGCGACCGAAGCCACCGCCACGCCCGACACACCGATCCTCATGGTCCCCCCTGGACCTCGCCGACGGCCGCCGCGACCTCACCGCTTCGCCGCGGAGCGGTGCTCGTACACCCGCGCGTACGGGCTTCCGGTCTGCCGTACGTCGTTCAGGATCCCTCCCTGGACGCGGATCCCGGCCCGGGAGAGGCGCTCGATCGCGATCGCGATCTCGTCCATCGTGTGCTGCCGCGCACGGAGCACCAGGAGGTTGAGCGTCCCGTGCCGGGCGACGGCGATCGCGTCCGCGACGGCCAGGACCGGCGGCGTGTCCACCACGACCATGTCGTAGCGGCCGGCGGCGTCCGCGAGGATCCGCTGGAGCTTCGGCGATCCCAGCAGCTCGGCCGGCGACGCGGGGCCGATGCCGCAGGTGAGCAGGTCGAGCCCCGGGGTGCCGGTGCTCCGGATGGCGGTCTCCAGCGTGGCCTCGCCCCCGAGGACGTCCGAGAGGCCGGGGCTCGCCTCGGCCCCGAAGATCCGGTGGAGCGCGCCGCGCCGGAGGTCGGCGTCCACGGCCAGCACGCGCTGCCCCGCCGTCGCGAACAGGTGGGCGAGGTTGGCGCAGACGAACGTCTTCCCGACCGCCGGCGAGGGCGAGCCGACGACCACGATCCGCGGGCGCTCCTTCAGGAGGAAGCCGAGGGAGCTGCGCAGCGCCCGCAGCGTCTCGGTGGCGACGTCGTCGGGTGCGGTCGCGGAGAGCGGGCCGCCCGATCCGGGCCGCTTCTCGCGGTCGCTGTGCGGGACGGCGATGAAGACGGGCAACCCCGTGGCGGCCTCGATCTCGCGGGGATCCTCCACCTTCTCGTCGAACGCCCGCCGGGCGAGGGTGATCGCGACGCCGCCCACGAGCCCGACGAGGATCGCCAGCGCAAGCACCGAGGGCACCTTGGGTCGCTCGGGCCTGTGCGAGGGGACGGGGCGATCCACGATCCGCACGCTCCCGCCGCGCCCCGACTTCACGAGCTTCAGCTCCTGCGCGCGGTTCAGCAGGGTGACGTACAGGTCGGTCGCGACGGTCACGTCTCGAGAGAGGCGCGCGGAGGCGAGCTGCGTCGAGGGGAAGATCTCGATGCGGGGCGCGAGCGCGCTCCGCTCCGTCCGTGCCGCCGAGATCTGGCGCTCCACCCCGACCACCTCGGGATGGGCGTCTCCGTAGCGCTGCCGGAGCTGGGTGCGCGCGGCCTCGAGGTCGGACAGGAGCTTGTCGAGCTCGGCCACGCGCTCGACGGTCACCCTCGTCTCGAGGGGGAGGTCGATGGTCCGCTCCTTGCGGCGGAAGGAATTGAGCGCCGACTCCGCCCGCTCGAGGTTGCGGCGGAGATCGGGGAGCTGCGACTCCAGGAAGGCGAGCGTCCGGACCGCCTGCGCGGCGCTCCGCTCCACGTTCTCCCGCACGTAGCTGTCGCAGAGCGTCCCGAGCACGTTTGCGACCTGGTCCGGGTCTTCACCCTCGAGCTCGAGCGCCACGATCCCCGTCCCCCTCCCGGCGGGCCCCCTCCCTTGCTGCTCCACGTAGAGCCGCTTGCGAAGCGAGGTCACGACCTCCGCGCGGCGGCGCTTCTCGACGACGAACTCCGTGCCCGGCCGGGCCACGAGCGTCTCGACGAGCACCTCCACCCGCGCGCCGCCCGGGCCGGACCGCGCGACCTCGCCGACCCGGCCCTCGACCAGGTTGCCGTGGCCGCGCGCGCTCAAGCGGTAGCGGCCGTCCGGGAGGGCCGTGAGCGTGAGGGGCACGTCGAGCAGGGCGTCTGTGACGGACAGGCGGCTCACCTCGATCCGCTCGCCCCCCCAGGCGAACGGCACCAGGCCCGCGAGCCCCATCGGCGGCGCAGCGGGGTCCGCCCCCTGGAACCTTCGCGCGAGGGCGTTGCCGAGCACCGGGAACCGGCGCGGCCTCGCGTCCATGTCCAGCCGGAGCTGGTCCACCACGTTCCCGACGAGCGCCCGGGAGCGCATGAGCTCGATCTCGCTCTCGGCGGAGACGCGGGGCTCGAGCAGCGCGGAGAGGTCCTCGAGCCGCGAGGCTCCCTCCGGACGTTCGTCGACCTGGATGAGCGCGCTGGAGCGGTACACGGGCCGGGCCACGTAGAGGTAGGCGCCGGCGAGGGCCAGCGCCGCGGCGACGGATGCGAGGATGACCCAGCGCCCCTGGGCGACGCTGCGCGCGATCTCCCCGGCGCTGGGTTGACGGGGGCCGTTCGGCCGCGGCGAGAGCGCGGAAGCCCGGCGGAGCGGCGCTGCCGGACGTCTCGCGCCGGGCGTTGCGTTCTGCTTCATCCCTCACCCCCCGTCGCGACGGTACATCCGCACTGCGTGCGTCCGGACACCGGACCCTCGATCGGCCGCCTACATCACTTCGCACACGGGCGGATCCGGACCATGCCTTCCGAGGGTCGTTACATATAGTTAATAGGGGGCGTGCCGCCCCCCTCCAGCGGCTAAGCCGCTGGAGCCTCCCCCCTGCCGCGCGGGGCCCTGGGCCGTGCTCGCCGCTTCGCGGCTGCGCGCGGCTG
>JAEZXM010000071.1 GCA_023419875.1 Pseudomonadota bacterium
GAGCTCATGGGCGGGTTCATGCGGGACGCGAGGTCCATCGAGATCGAGATCCAGCGGCTCGAGGCCGAGGCGGCGGCGCCGGCTCCCGCACCCCGGGCCCCCCCGCGGCCGGAGCCGGTGCGCGCGGTCGTCGAGCCACTCCGCGGGCTGCTCGAGCGTGTCGCCGCCGAGCTCGACTCCACGCCGTCCGGCGCCGGGCGAGCGCTGGCGGGAAAGGCGTCGCAGGCCCTCGCCGGCCTCTCGTTCCAGCGGCTCGGCGCGCTTCAGATCGACGACCGCGGCGGAGTCCATGCGGTGGTCGGCGGGCGGCCCACCCCGGCGATGACGCTCCCCCCGGCCGATCGCGATCTCGTCTATCTTGCCCTGAAGCTCACGCTCCTCGAGGAAGCGGCCTCCCAGTCCAAGGAGATCGCCATCGTGGAGGAGACGTTCGCGGGCCTCTCCGACGGTGCCCGGCGCTTCGCCGCCCGCTTGCTCAAGCAAGCCGCTCGGGGCGGACAGATCCTGCACGCGACGAGCGATGCGGCATTCCGGGAAGCGGCGGATCATCGTGCGTAGGGAGTCGGGCTCGGGCGGCGGTCCGGGCCCGTTGGTGCGAATGGGCCTTCGAGACGATCCCAACGAGCGCAACCGGCGCGGGCGCGAGGCGGAGGATCTCGCGGCGGGCCATCTCGCCGGGCTTGGCTGGGAGCTGCTCGCCCGGAACCACCGGTGCCCCGAGGGCGAGCTCGATCTCGTCCTCCGCGCGGGCCCGGAGATCCACTTCGTCGAGGTCCGGAGCCGCACCGGGGAGGCGCAAGGCGGGCCGGAGGAGACGGTCGGACGGCGCAAGGCGCGGCGGGTCGCGGCCGCGGCCGCGGACTGGGCGCGGTCGAACGGAGGGCTCTTCCAGAGGTTCCGGTTCGACGTGGTCGCCGTCACCTTCGGCGACGGCGAGCCGCGGATCGTCCTCTTCCGCGACGCGTTCGACGCCGACGGGAGCCCGGGGCACTGGTGAGCGCGGCCGGCACGCTCTACGTCGTCGCGACGCCCATCGGCAACCTGGGCGATCTCTCGCCGCGCGCGGCGGAGGTGCTCCGGTCGGTGCGCGCCGTGGCCGCCGAGGACACCCGGCGCACCCTCAAGCTCTACGCGCACCTGGGCGTTCCCGCGCCGCCGATGCTGTCTGTGCCCGCGTTCGACGAGCGCGGCCGCGTGGAGCGCGTGCTCGACCGGCTGCGGGCCGGCGACGACGTGGCGTTCTGTACCGACGCCGGTACACCGGGCGTGTCGGACCCCGGCGCGACGCTCGTGGCCGCCGCCTGGGAGGCGGCGATCCGCGTGGTCCCGATACCGGGGCCGAGCGCGGTGCTCGGAGCGCTGGCCGCCTCGGGCTTCCCCGCGGATCGGTTCTTCTTTGCCGGGTTCCTGCCACGGAAGGGCGGCGGCCGGGCCGAGGCGCTCTCCGCCGTGGCCCGCGCGGGCGCCACCGCGGTGCTCTACGAGGCCGGGAACCGGGCGGCCGAGACGCTCCGGGATCTCTCCGCGGCGCTCGGGGATCGCCCGGCGCTCGTCGCCCGCGAGCTCACCAAGCTGCACGAGGAGCTCCTGCGCGGTCCGCTCGCGCGGCTCGCGGCGGAGATCGTGGGTCGTGGCGAGCTGAAGGGCGAGGTGACCATCGTCGTGGGGCCACCGGCGGCGGACGCGGCGGAGGAAAGGCCGGCGGAGCAGGCGGAACCGCTCGACGAGGAGCTGCGCCGGCGGCTCGCGGAGGGGGAGGCGCCGTCGGCCCTGGCGCGGGAGGTCGCGAAGGCGAGGGGCATGAAGCGGGGGGACGTCTACGACGCGATCCGAAAGCTCCGGGACGGGTGAAGACCGGGGGCGGGTGCGTTGAGCTGGACGGCGTGCGGCTGCTCACTCCTCGTCGGCGGATCCGCGGAGCCCCAGCTCCTTCATCTTCACCTGCAGCGACTTCCGGCTGATCTGCAGGCGCTTGGCGGCGCGGGTGACGTTTCCGCCGGTCTCCTCCAGCGCCCGCGCGATGAGCCCACGCTCGAGCTCGGCCTGGGCCTGCCGGACGATCTCCTTCATCGAGGCGCCGCTCGGGGCGGCGATCGCCCCGAGGTGGCCGATGCCAGCGACCGGGGTGGCGGGGTGGGGGCCGCGTTCGCGGAGGGCGTCGGGGAGGGCGCTCGCCTGGATGAGGGTCCCGTCGGCGAAGAGCACCGAGCGCTCCATGAGGTTCTCGAGCTCGCGGATGTTGCCGGGCCAGGAGTAGTCCATGAGCAGCTCGAGCGCCTCGGGCTCGATCCCCTCGACGCGTTTCCCGAGGCGCTGGTCGTACTTCGCGATGAAGTGCGAGACGAGCAGGGGGATGTCCTCACGCCGGTCGCGCAGCGGGGGGAGGGCGATGGGGACCACGGCCAGGCGGTAGTACAGATCCTCCCGGAACCGCCCCTCGCTGATGAGCTGCTTCAAGTCCCGGTTGGTGGCGGCGACGAGACGGACGTCCACCCGGAGGGTCTTGATCCCGCCCACCCGCTCGAACTCCGACTCCTGGAGCGCCCGGAGGAGCTTCACCTGCATCTCCACGGGCACCTCGCCGATCTCGTCGAGGAAGAGCGTGCCGCCGTCGGCGAGCTCGAACCGTCCGGGCTTGGAGCTCACCGCGCCTGTGAAGGCGCCGCGCTCGTAGCCGAAGAGCTCGCTCTCGACGAGGTCCTTGGGGATGGCGGCGCAGTTCACCTTGATGAGCGGCTTGTCCCGCCGGGAGGAGCCGCGGTGGAGCGCCTTGGCGATGAGCTCCTTGCCGGTTCCGCTCTCGCCGGTGATGAGCACCGTGGAGGGCGAGTCGGCCACCCGCGCCACCATCTCGTGCACGGCCTTCATCGAGGGCGACTCGCCCACGAGCGGCGGGCGTTCGTTTTCGCCGGGCGCGAGGTGCACGTTGTCGCGCTCCAGGTCGTGGGCGCGGGCGGCCTTGGCGATGACCTTCTTCAGCTCCTCCTGCTCGAAGGGCTTGGTGATGTAGTCGAAGGCGCCGGCCTTCAGGGCCGCGACGGCGCTGTCCACCGAGCCGTGGGCGGTGATCATGATCACCGGCACGTCCGGGTACTCCGCCGAGACCCGCCGGAGGAGCTCCATGCCCCCGAGCTTCGGCATGACCAGGTCCGTGACCACCACGTCCACCGGTGCCTTGGCCATCACGGCCAGTGCCTGCTCGCCGTCTGCCGAGGTGGTCGCCTCGTACCCCTCGCGCTTCAGCATCGCGGCGAGGACCCGCCGGATGTTCATCTCGTCGTCGACGATCAGGACGTGGGCCACGTTGGGGTCCTTAGCACGCTCCGTGATTCACCGCATCAGGCCCGCCGGCGCCTGCGCCTTCGGAGCCGCAGCTCCGCCTGGGCCCTGCGCCGCTCGCGGGCGCGCGCCCGCTCCTCGGCGTCGAGCGGGGTGGACGGCTGCGAAGGGCGCTCCTCCCGGAGGCCCGGCAGCGAGACGAGGAACTCCGCGCCCTCTCCGGGCGCGGAGCGGACGACGATGGAGCCCTGGTGCGCCTTCACGATCCGCTGGCAGATGGCCAGGCCGAGGCCCGTGCCCTTCTCCTTGGTGGTGTAGAAGGGCACGAAGATCGACTCGCGCGCGTCCTCGGGGATGCCGGGCCCGCTGTCCCGGAACCGGATCTCCACCATGTCGGTCCGCCGCCCGCCTTCGCGCCAGAACGAGACCTCGTCACGCGCCGTGTACGTCGCGACGGTGAGCTTGCCGCCCCGCGGCATCGCCTGGAAGGCGTTGAGCGCCAGGTTCAGGAACACCTGCTTGAGCTGCTCGGCGTCGGCGGACACGCGCGGCACCCATTCGGCCAGATCGAGGGCCACCGTCACGTTGCCGGGCACCTCCGCCTGGAGCAGCTTGAACGTCCGGGTGAGGACGTCGTTCACGTCCGTGGGGGCGAACGAGGAGCGGAGCGGCCGCGAGTAGTCGAGGAACTGGGTGACCACGGTGTTGAGGCGGTTCACCTCGTCGACGATGATCTCCAGGAACTCGCGGTCCTCGTCGGGGAGCTTGCGCGGGTCGAGGTACTGGATCGCCCCCTTGATGGCGGCGAGGGGGTTGCGGATCTCGTGCGCGAGTCCGGCCGACATCTCGCCCAGGGTGGCGAGCCGGTCCTTCTCCTTCATCTGCTGGTAGAGCTTCGAGTTCTCGATCACCAGCGCACAGCCATCGGCGACCCCGAGCAGCGCGGCGATCTCGTCCGAGGCGAACGCCTCCGGCACCCGCTCGTCCCAGCACGCGAGGAAGCCCACCACCCGGTCGGCCGCGAGCAGCGGCATGGCGATGCCGGCGCGCATCGAGGTCATCACCTCGCGTGCGTCGCTGAGCCGCTTCAGCTCCTCGGCGACCGCCGCCGGCACGCCGCGCCCCGCCCGGGCCTCGTCGCCCCCCGGGCCGGGCGGGAGCAGGGCGCGCAGCTCGGCCACGCGGCGGTCGAGGTTCTCGAGCAGGATGGCCTTCTGGCCGGAGGCCGAGAGGAGCGCGCGCACGGCGCCCGGCTCGAGGAAGGGTACCGGGGGCGGTCCGCGGAAGTCGAGGAGCCGGTAGCCAGGTCGGTCCTCGGCGAGCAGCCAGATCGAGGCGTGCGTGACGCGTCGCGTGTCCACGAGCCCATCGAGCGCGGTCTGCGAGAGGCCGCCCGGCTCGATCACGTTTCCCATCCGCTCGCGGAGCCCCTCGAGCCTCCGCACCAGCTCGTACCGCTCGTGGAAGAGCGTCGCCACCACCCACTCCTCGACGCGCTCCCGGAGCGGCTCGAACAGCGAGAGGATCACGAACGAGGCCACGACCGTGTTGAAGTAGAAGAGCTCCGGCCGGTCGCCCACCCACGAGACCAGGCCGCCGTAGATCGCGACCAGCACCAGGCCGAGCGCGGTGACGACCACGATCTTTCCCAGGAACTCGTGCAGGTCGAGCAGGCGGTGCCGGAGCAGCGTCTGCGAGAGGAAGAACATGAAGATGGTGAGGGTGATCGAGCCGAGCCCTTCGAGCGGGTAGGGCACGTCGAACCGCGGGAGCATGTCGAGCACCGACAGGCCCACCGCCACCGCCGCCCCGAGGACCAGGTACTTGAGGCGGGCGCGCTCCACCCGCGTGGGCGAGCCCCGCATCTTGGTCCAGAGGACGGAGAGCACGCCCGCGAGGCCGAAGATCACGTACCCCGCGACGGCGAACTTGGCGAGCTTCACGTGCACGAGGGGCGTCGAGGCGACGGCCAGGCCGCCCAGCGAGCCCGCGAGCATGCTGTTGCGGGC
>JAEZXM010000539.1 GCA_023419875.1 Pseudomonadota bacterium
GAGCCGCGCCCCGGCGGCCGCGTGCGGGAGGTAGTCGGCGGGACGCAGGAGGGCGGCGCTGCGCGCGAGCTCCACCGCCCGCTCGGGCGTTGCCGCCTCGATCTCGCGGGCGCCATCCGCCCGGTGATGGACCGCGAACCCGAGGCCCGCGCCCCCCGCGAGGACGAGGAGGAGAACGGCGGCCGGCGCGAGCCACGACCGCACGTGTACGACCCGCGCGCCGCGGGCGAGCAGGCCGAGCGCCACCGAGAGCGGGATCGCCACGCCCAAGGTCTCGACCGAGAAGTCGAACAACTCGTGGACGAAGAGCGCCCCGACGCCGCCGACGACGCCTATCTCCGCCGCCGAGAGCTCCCTCCGGAGCGCCGCCCGGCTCCAGATCGCGGCGAGCACTCCGATGAGCAGGAGTCCACCGGGGATCCCGAGATCGATGAGCGCCTGGAGCCACTCGTTCTCGAGGTGCGTGAACGTGAGCACCGTCGGGTCGGTCTTGTAGGCCGGGAACACGGTCGCGAACGCGCCGCGCCCGATCCCCGTGACCGGGAAGTCCCGGATCATCCGGAGCCCGGCGGGCCACTGCGCGGTCTTCGCCTCCTGGTTCAGGGACGTCAGGGTCTGGAGCTCCTGCTCCACGGGTCCGAGCGCCAGGTAGGCCGCAGCTCCGAGCGCCACGGCCGTGACCGCTGCGAGTACTGCGACCCGCCGCCGGCGGGGGGCCTCGGTCCGGCGCGAGAGGTAGAGCCCCGCGAAGAACGCCAGCCCCACGAAGTAGGCGAGGACTCCGCCGCGCGAGAGCGACGCGAACAGCACAGCTGTCGCCGCGGTGAAGGCGAGCCCCCACAGCAGCCGCTCCTGGCCCTGGCTCCGCACGGCGAGGCCCAGTGCGACGAACGCGGTGAGGTCCAGGAACCCGGCCAGGTGGTTCGGGTTCACGAAAGGAAACCGCCCCGCGAGGAAGGGCTGGAACCCCATCGCGGCTGCGCCGAGCACCGCCGCGGACACGAGGGCCGCGGCCAGCCCGAGGGCCTCGAACAGCCTGTGCCGCCTGCGGTGGGTCTCGACATACGTCCAGGCGACGGTGAACGCAGCCAGGCAGGCGGCCGTCTTTCCGAGCTCTCGGGCGTTTGCGGGGAGGTCGAGGGAGAGCGGGCGCCAGGACGGAGAGGCGCCCAGCGGCTCGAGCGACATGCGGAACGCCGCCTGGGCTCCCGGTGAGAGGACGTGCAGCGCGGGAGGCAGCGGGACGAGCTGGACCGCGACGACGAGGGTGACCGCGATGAGGGCCAGCGCGTACCACGGGAGCTCGCGCGCGCGAGAGAGCGCGAGCGCCGCAGCGACTCCGGTCACCAGAAGTGCACAGCCCTCGGCGGCGAACCCAGCCCCGCCTCGCGAGAGCGGCAGCGTCACCACGAGCAAACCGAGCAGCGCGAGGGCCACCCCGGAGCGGAGCGAGCGGACTGGGCGGGTGGCCTCCGGCACGCTCCGCATCGTGCCTTCCCGGCCCCCTCGCGCACAAGCCCGCCGGCTCGACACGACACCCTCCGATCCTCTAGAGTTCGCGGGCCTCGAGACGTCCTTCCCCGGGTCCCCGGATGCCGACTCCCACCTCGCCGCACACGCTCCCGTCGCCTCTCTCGGCGATGAGCGGCGCGATCGATCTCCACGCGCTCTGGGCCGTCGTCGTGCGCCGGCGCTGGCTGGTGATCCCCGTCTTCGTGGCGACGATCCTCGCGGCGACCATCGTCACCGTGCGCCAGACCCGGATCTACGCCGCGACGGTGACGATCATCATCGACCTCACGGCTCCGCGCTTCCTGGAGAAGGACCAGGTGCAGGACGTGATGGACTCGGGAACGGGTGGGTACTGGTACAGCCGCGAGTACTACGAGACGCAGTACAAGGTGATCGCCAGCCGCGCGGTCGCGCAGCGTGTCGCGGACCGGCTCCGGCTCGGCAACAACCTCGCCTTCCTGGGGCTGGCCGGGATCAAGGATCCCACCGAACAGGAACGGCTCCGCGAACGCCGCGATCCGGTGGGCATCCTGTCCGCCAACCTGACGGTGGAGCCGGTCAAGGACTCGCGCATCGTCAAGATCCGATACACCAGCCCGGACCCGGAGCTGGCGGCGATCATCGCCAACGCCTTCGCGGACGCATACATCGCCGAGAGCCTCGCCGTACGCAGCTCGACCACGCAGAACGCGTCCGAGTGGCTGGAGCAGCAGCTCGCGATCCTCGAGAAGAAGCTCGACGAGAGCGGCAAGGCGCTCTTCGACTTCAAGAAGAACCACGACATCGTGGCCACGAGCTGGGAGGACCGCCAGAGCATGGTCTCGCAGCGGCTCACGGCCTTCAACGACGCCCTCACGAAAGCGCGGGTGCGCAAGGCCGAGCTCGAGGCCCGGAACGAGGCGCTCCGGCACGCGGAGGCCACGCTCGCCGGCAGGAACGCGCCGGGGGCCGACGCGCTCGCCGCCGTCACGTCGGTCTCCGACGACGGGACCGGCATCCGGGGACTCAAGCTGCGCTACCTGGAGGCGAGCTCGGAGTGCGCGGACCTCCGCCTCAAGTACCTCGAGGACCACCCCAAGGTCGGCGCGTGCGACGAGAAGCTCGCCCTCGCGAAGAAGGCCTTCGAGGACGAGGTGCAGACCACGCTCAAGGCGGCCCGGCTCGAGTACGAGGAGATCGTCAAGACGGAGCGGAATCTGCTCGCGCTCCTCAACGAGACGAAGGCGGACTCGTTCGGCCTCAACCAGTACGAGCGCGAGTACCTCGAGCTCAAGCGCAACTTCGACAACAACCAGCGGCTCTACGAGATCATCCTGAAGCGGCTCAAGGACACCGGGGTGAGCGGGATGCTCCAGGTCTCGAACGTCCGCATCCTCGACCGCGCGCGGGCGTCGCGGGCGCCGGTCCGCCCCGATCCGCTCCGGAACGCGCTCATCGCCCTCGTCCTCGGCCTCCTCGGCGGCGTGGGTCTCGCGCTCATGGCCGAGTACCTCGACACCAGCATCTCCGGCCAGGAGCAGATCGAGGAGCGCCTGGGCCTCGCCTTCCTCGGCATCGTGCCCAGCATCCCCTCGAGCAAGGGCGCGACCCCGACCGAGCTCGCGGTGCACGCGTACCCGAAGTCCGCGGTGGCGGAGTGCTTGCGAACGGTCCGGACGAACCTGCTGTTCATGTCGCCCGAGAAGCCGCTCAGGACCATCCTGGTCACCTCCTCGGGCCCCGCGGAGGGGAAGACGACTGCCGCAACCTCGATGGCGCTGACGATGACCGCGTCAGGGAACCGCGTCCTCCTCGTCGACGCCGACATGCGCCGGCCGCGCTTGCACCGCGTGTTCGAGCTCGAGAACCAAACGGGGCTTTCCTCCCTCATCCTCGGGGACTCCGAGGCGGACGCGGTCATCCGGTCCACCTCGGTCGACAACCTGTTCGTGCTCCCGTGCGGGCCGGTGCCCCCCAACCCCGCGGAGCTGCTCCACACCGCGAACTTCCAGAAGCTCCTCGCCCAGTTCACCGCCAAGTTCGACCTCGTCATCCTCGACTCCCCTCCGGTGGGGGTGGTCTCGGATGCGGTCGTGATCTCGACCCAGGTGGACGGCTGCCTCCTCGTGATCAAGGCTGGGAAGACGTCCCGCGATGCGGCCCGGCGCGCCGTGAAGCAGCTCCGCGACGTCAACGCGCCCCTCTTCGGCGCAGTGCTGAACGACCTCGATCTCGGTGCCCAGCGTTACGGCCAGTACTCGTATTACCAGCAGTACGGGTACTACTACGGTGACTCCGCCCGGAATCACCCGGAGCCCTCGGAGCGGGGCGACGATGCCGAGAAGCGGAGCGCCTGACCGTACCGCCTGCGCCGTTCCCTGTTACAACGCCGCCCCATGACCTCCCTCTCCATCCTCGTCCCCGCCTACAACGAGCAGTACCTGGTCGCGAACTCGCTCGCGAGGCTCGAGGCCCTCGAGGGCTCCTCCTTCCTCGATCGCATCCAGGTGATCGTCGTGGACGACTGCTCCCGCGACCGCACGGAGGACGTGCTGAAGGAGTTCGCCCTGGCCCGCGGGCTCACCTGGCACGACGAGGGGCGGATCGAGCGGGGCGTCGAGCTCAAGGGCCACGGGCGCAAGGGCAAGATCGACTGGGTGTTCCTGAAGCACGTCCTGAACGGCGGCAAGGGAGCGGCCATCCGCACGGCGCTCGAGGAGGCGGTCTGCGACATCACCGTCATCCACGACGCGGACCTCGAGTACCACCCGCGAGATCTCCACCGCATCGTGAAGGTCTTCGTCGAGGAGAACGCGGACGCGGTCTTCGGCTCCCGGTTCGCGGGCGGCGAGGCGCGGCGGGCGCTGCTCTTCCGCCACGAGCTCGGCAATCGCTTCCTCACGTTCCTCACCAACTGGGTGACCAACGTGAACCTCACCGACATGGAGACCTGCTACAAGGCGGTCCGCACCAGCCTCCTCAAGTCGATCCCCATCGTCTCGAACGACTTCCGGCTCGAGCCCGAGCTCACCATCAAGCTCGCGAAGCGCGAGGCGCGCATCTTCGAGGTCCCGATCAGCTACTCGGGGCGCACCTACCAGGAGGGGAAGAAGATCAACTGGCGCGACGGCCTCCGCGCGCTCTGGGCGATCCTCCGCTTCGCGTTCTCCGACAAGATCTACGCCGCCGACGCGCACGGCTCGCAGATCCTCGCCCGCCTCGCCCGCGCCCCGCGCTTCAACGCCTGGATGGCCGACACCATCAAGCCGTACTGCGGGAACCGGGTCCTCGAGATCGGCAGCGGCACGGGCAACCTCACCCGCCGGCTCATCCCGCGCGACGCCTACGTCGCCTCGGACGTGAACCCCCTCTACCTCCAGACGCTGCGCGGACTCACCCTCGACCGCCCCTACCTCGACGTCACCCTCACCGACGTCACCTCCGGTCAAACCTTCCCGCGCCCGCCGGGCGGCTTCGACACCGTCGTCTGCCTGAACGTCATCGAGCACGTGGACGACGACGTGGGCGCGCTCCGGAACATCCGCGAGGTGCTCGCGCCGGGCGGCCGGGCGATCATCCTCGTCCCCAACGGGCCGAGCGCGTTCGGCACCCTGGACGAGGTCCTCGGCCACCGCCGGCGCTACACCGAGGCCGCGCTCCGCGCCGCGCTCGCCGAGGCGGGCCTCGAGGCCGACGAGATCCTGCGCTTCAACCGCGTGGGTTGGCCGGCCTGGTGGCTCAACGGCAAGCTGCTCCGGCGGCGCACCTTCGGCCTCTTCCAGATCAAGCTCCTCAACTTCCTCACCCCGCTCTTCCGGCTCGTGGACCGGGTCCTCCCGTTCCCGCCGCTCTCGCTCGTCGCCATCGCCCGCCCCGTCGGGAGCGAGGCCCAGGCCGCCCCGGCCGAGCCGCAGGGCCCGGCGCTCGTCTCCGAGACGGGGTGGTTCAAGAGCGTTTGACGCGACGAGGTTCGACGACCAGGACGCGCCGCCTTCCAGAGCACATGGAACGGCCGAGCGAACGGGAGAGGCGGGTGGTAGAGTCTCGACGTGGCTGACGCCGATCACCCCTGCGGGCTCGAGCCGACCGTCGCCGACCCGACGCTTCTCGAGATCCTGCGAGCGCTCTCACCGGAGGAGCGGCTCCGGTGGAACGACCGGGCCGCAGCCACCGTCCTGGAGCTACGCCATGCCTTCGCCGCCGCCCAAGACGGAGCTGACGACCCTCCTCTCCCGGCTGGCGGCGAGCGGCGCTGACTTCGTCCTCGTCGGCGGGCTTGCCGCGGTGGCGCAGGGCGCGCCGCTCACGACGGTCGACGTCGATGTCGTCCACCGACGGAGCGAGGACAACGCCGACCGGCTGCTCGCCTTCTTCGAGGCCGTGGACGCTCGGTATCGCGGCCGGCCCGCGGGACAGGAGCTGCGGCCGACGCGGGAGCTGCTGCTCGGCGACGGCCATCACCTGCTCTCGACGCAACTCGGGCCGCTCGACATCCTGGGCGCGATCGAGGGCGGCCGTGGGTACGAGAGCCTTCTCCCGGAGACGATCACGCTCGACGTCGAGGGGCAGCCGGTCCGGGTCGTCCGGCTCCGCACCCTCGCGGAGCTGAAACGAAACGCCACCTCCCGGAAGGACCAGCTCGTCCTCGCCATCCTGGAGGAGACCATGCGCGGCTCGGGCCGGCCGTGATGCTCCGAACGCGTCGTTCCCTTTGACCCGCGCCCACGCCCACCCTACTGTCCCGAGCCATGCGGATCCTCGTCACCGGCGGCGCGGGGTTCATCGGGTCACACCTGTGCGAGCGCCTGCTCCGGGAGGGGCACGACGTCCTCTGCCTCGACAACTTCTTCACCGGCAGGAAGGCGAACGTGGCGGGGCTCCTCGCGAACCCCCGGTTCGAGCTCCTCCGCCACGACGTGACCCAGCCGATCCTCCTCGAGGTGGATCACATCTACAACCTCGCCTGCCCGGCCTCTCCGGTCCACTACCAGTACAACCCGGTCAAGACCATCAAGACGAGCGTCCTGGGCGCGATCCACATGCTCGGGCTCGCGAAGCGCGTGCGCGCGCGCATCCTCCAGGCCTCCACCTCCGAGGTCTACGGCGATCCGCTCGTGCACCCGCAGCCGGAGTCGTACTGGGGGAACGTGAACCCCATCGGCATCCGGAGCTGCTACGACGAGGGGAAGCGCGTCGCCGAGACCTTGATGATGGACTACCACCGGCAGAACAAGGTGGACGTCCGCATCATCCGCATCTTCAACACCTACGGCCCGCGCATGGCGCTCGAGGACGGCCGGGTGGTCTCGAACTTCGTCGCCCAGGCGCTCCGGGGCGAGGACCTCACCGTCTTCGGCGACGGCTCGCAGACCCGCTCCTTCTGCTACGTGGACGACCTCGTCGAGGGCATGGTCCGACTCATGAACCGCGAGGGCGTCACCGGGCCGGTGAACGTCGGGAACCCCACCGAGACCTCGGTCCTCGAGTTCGCGAAGCGCATCCTCGAGTACACGGGCTCGCGCTCGCGCATCGTCCACCGGCCGCTCCCCTCCGACGACCCGAAGCAGCGCCAGCCGGACATCACGCTCGCGCGCGAGCTCCTCGGGTGGGAACCGAAGGTCTCGCTGGAGGCGGGCCTCCGGAAGACGATCGAGTACTTCGCGGGGCTCCTGAAGGGCGGGTGAGCGGGGATGTCGATCGACTGGCCGAGCGAGCGCGTGGTGGTGACGGGCGGGGCGGGGTTCCTCGGCTCCTACGTCGTCGAGGCGCTCCGGGCCCGCGGCGCGAAGGAGATTTTCGTCCCGCGCTCCCGCGAGTACGACCTCGTGAACCTCGAGGCGGTGCGGGCGCTCTACCGCGACGCCCGGCCGACGCTCGTCTTGCACCTCGCGGCGCGGGTCGGCGGCATCGGCGCGAACCAGGAGAACCCGGGCCGGTTCTTCTACGAGAACCTCATGATGGGCGTGCAGCTCCTCGAGGTGGGGCGGGAGGTCGGGCTCCGGAAGCTCGTGGCGCTCGGGACGATCTGCGCCTACCCGAAGCACTGCCCGGTGCCGTTCCGCGAGGAGGACCTCTGGAACGGCTACCCCGAGGAGACGAACGCCCCCTACGGCCTCGCGAAGAAGATGCTGCTCGTCATGAGCGAGGCGTACCGGCAGCAGTACGGGTTCAACTCGAGCGTGCTCTT
>JAEZXM010000050.1 GCA_023419875.1 Pseudomonadota bacterium
CGCCGGAGTACAGGTTGTAGTCCATCGTCCCCGCGTTCGACCCGAGCACGTTGACGACGTTCGCGTCGTTGCCCGCGAGGATGTTCCCCCTCCAGACGACGGTGTTCCCCTGGAAGGGCCGGATGAAGAACCCGGCGCCGTTGTCCACGAGCGTGTTGTGGAGGACCTGGATCCCGTACACGCTGGACCCGTCGGAGCTGTACCAGTTGCCGAGCATGACGCCGGCGTGGGAGTTCCGGTACGCGAGGTTGTTCCGGATGACGACGGTGTGGCCGACGGGCTGGTTGGGCTCGGTCACCACCGCGATGGCGTAGTTGGAGTCGCGGACGGTGTTCCGCTCGATGAGGATGTTGTTTCCCCCGTCATTGTAGATGGCGTTGGACGGGTTGCCGTACCAGATGCTGCCGTCGCGCCGCTGGCCGATGAACTCGAGCAGGTTCCCGCGGATCGTCACGTGGTGGGCGGCGCCGTGCGTGTCGATGGCGATGCCGTCGACGTCGTGGAGCCAGTTCCCCTCGACGAGGATGTCGCGCGCGTTCTGGTCCAGGGTGAGCGCCTCGCTCATCACCGTCACGATGTTGCCGAGCTCGTTCCGGTAGAACGTCACGTGGTGCGACGGCCCCCAGACGCGGATGTGGAGCAGGGCGGCGGCGCCGTCGAACGACGGGTAGGTGTTCCGGTGGTTCAGGAACCGGTTGTGCCGCAGGTCGACGTAGCTCGAGGCGCCGTCGATCCGGACGCCCTGCTGCATCGCCCCGTAGCAGGTGAGGTTCTGGAAGGTGAAGCCCTGGATGGTGACGTGGCTCCTCCCGTTCACGCGCAGGAAGGGCACGCCGTCGGTGACGGTGCCGAGGTGGGCGTAGTCGAGCACCACCTTGTCGCCGCCGCAGGCCCGGCCGGTGAAGCCGCCGCAGTCGGGCGCGCCGGAGAACCCGCGAGGCTGGAAGACGATCGGGGCGTCGGCCGTGCCCGAGACGTTCAGGGTGAGCCGCTCGCGGTACGTGCCGGCGTGCACGTTCACCGTGGAGCCCGGCGTCGCGGCGTTCATCGCCTTCTGGATGGTGCGCCAGGGCAGGGCCTCGGTCCCGGGGTTGGCGTCGTCGCCGTCCGGCGCGACGTGGAGCTGGGGGCCGGTGGACGGGGCCGCGGTCACGGTGATGGTGGCGCGGTCCATCGCCGCCGGGGTGGCGGTGCTCCGGGCGATCACGTGGTACGTGCCGGCCGCTGCGGGGGCGGTGTACTGGCCCGCGGCCGTGACCACCCCGCCCGCGGCGCCCTCCTCCACCGACCAGGTGACGGTGGTGACGGCGGCGCCCGTCACGGACGACGCCAGCCCGATCGTCTCGCCCGCCTGGATGGACGCCGCCTTGGGCGCGACGCTCACGGTCACGTCCTGCGCCCCGCGCTCCATCACGACCACGGTCGCCTCGGCCGCGCCGGCGGTCCCGTGCTCGACGCGCACGGTGTAGGTGCCCACGTTCTCCGGCGCGACGTAGGTCCCGTCGGGCTCGACGGTCCCGCCGCCGGCTTCCGCCACGGACCACGTCACGGGGCTCGCCGGTGCGCCGTCGAGGAGCGCCGCGAACCGGATGGTGTCGCCGGGGAAGACCTCGGAGATCGCCGGCTCGACGGCGAGCCCGGCGGGAGAGGACGGGCCTGCGGCGCCGCAGCCGGACGAGGTCCACGTTGTGAAGAGGACGGCGAGGGGAAGGAGTCGCTTCGCGAGACACATCTCGGCGGCTGCCTTTCTCTCGAGCCGGAGCTCGAGTCGGGCCCGGCCCGGCAGGCGGCCGCAGCGCGAGCGAGCGGGTCGGAGCGTGCAGGGCGGGCGAGTGTGGAAGCCCCGTGGCGGGGCGTCGGCACAACCCGCCGGAGATGGCTTTCATTCGAGTGCTCTTCCCCCGGTGGGCCGGGCGGGCGCCACGTCGTCGCGGGCCCGACATGTCGGGCCTTGCGAGCGTTTCACCGCACGTGCGTGGTCACGCGCGGTTGCTCGGCTCGCTGCGCGCCCTCGCGGGCGGCCCGGCGTGCGCTCCGCTGAACGCTCCGGGAAACGAGTTCACGGTCGCGCGCCGGTCAGGAGTGCGGGCGAGCGAGCGGGGCGGGCGGGACGAGCGTTCGGGTCGGCGCCGGCGTCTCAGGCCAGCGCACCGCGCCGGGGTCGCACGTCACGCACGCGCTCGCAGCGACCGAGCGTCGCGTACGGCACGCGGGTGCCGCGGCCCGAGGGCGATCCGCCCCATTGACGGCCCACGCGCCGGCGGCTAGGCTGCCCCGCTCATTTTCGCGCGCAGGGCCACTCAGGAGGGCCTTTCATGAAGAGCTATCGCATCGGTGTCATCCCCGGGGATGGCACCGGTCCAGAAGTCGTCGCCGAGGCGGAGAAGGTGCTGGACGCCGCGTCCCGCAAGTTCGGCTTCAAGCTGGAGCGGACGCCCTACGACATCGGCGGCGAGCGCTACAAGCGCACGGGCGAGATCCTGCCGGACAGCGTCCTGGCGGAGCTGCGCACCCAGCAGGCCATCCTGCTCGGCGCCATCGGACACCCGGACGTGAAGCCCGGCATCCTCGAGAAGGGCATCCTCCTCCGCACGCGCTTCGAGCTCGACCAGTACATCAACCTCCGGCCGGTGCGTCTCTACCCCGGTGTCGAGACGCCGATCAAGGACAAGGGGCCGAAGGAGATCGACTACGCGGTCGTGCGCGAGAACAGCGGCGACGCCTACACGGGGATGGGCGGGATCGCCATGAAGGGAACGCCCGAGGAGGTGGCGACGCAGATCATGTGCTACAGCCGCGCGCAGGTGGAGCGCTGCCTGCGGTGGGCCTTCGAGTACGCGCGGCGCTACGGGAAGAAGGCGCGCGGCGTCGGGGAGAAGAACACCCTCGCCCTCGTCGGCAAGACGAACGTGCTCACCTATGTCTACGACCTCTGGGAGCGCACCTTCCACGAGATCGGAGCGCGCGACTATCCGGACGTGGCGCGCGACTACTACCACGTGGACGCCACCTGCATGTGGATGGTGAAGAGCCCGGAGTGGTTCGACGTGCTCGTGACCGGGAACCTCTTCGGCGACATCATCACCGACCTCGGCGCGATGACCCAGGGAGGCATGGGGCTCGCCGCCGGCGGCAACATCAACCCGAAGGGCGTGAGCATGTTCGAGCCCATCGGCGGCTCGGCGCCCAAGTACACCGGCCAGAACGTGATCAACCCCCTGGCCGCGATCTGCGCCGGGATGATGATGCTCGAGCACCTGGGCGAGGAGAAGGCGGCGCGCTCGATCGAGACCGCCGTGAAGCTCGTGACCGGCACCAAGCTCAAGAGCATGGCGGCCGGCCGCATGGGCTACTCGACCAGCCAGGTCGGCGATCTCGTGGCCAACGCGCTCGCCTGACGTACGGAGTCCCGGGCGCGGGGCGCTTCACGCGCCCCGCGCGCTCGCCCGCTCACGACGGTGCACCATCCGGTGCAGCATCCACGCGCCGCCGACCACGATCGCCGCGAAGGCGGTCGAGCGGAACAGCTCCAGCGCCTCGTTCCGGACGGTCCAGAGCACGAACCCGAACGTCGCCGCCGCCGCCGCCGCGCGGAACGGATCGCGCGCCAGCCAGCTCTCCCAGCGCTGGAGCACGAGCCCGAGCAGGAAGAAGAAGACCACCACGCCCGCCCGCCCGAAGTTGAGGTACGGCTCGGCCACCCCCGAGAACCCGATGCCCCCGCCGCGGACGTAGAGCCACCGGTCCGCCTGGAGGGTGGCCCAGCCGTTGGGCGTGAGCGCGCGGGCGTCGAGCCCGGCGCGCTGCCCGAGGTTCGGCACCGTGCGGCCCAGCGCGGTGGCATAGGAGCGGCCCATCCAGAGCGGCTCCGCACCCGCGCCGACGCGGTCCGCGGTGATGACGAGCGGGTGGAGGGACGTCCCCGCCTCCGTGAACAGCGCCAGCGGCTCGTAGGCCCGGAGGCCCTCCGACAGATCGCGCCGCGTGTCGCGGGTGGCGCGGACCGCCGGCACGAGGACGATCGCCGCGACCGCGAGGGCGAGCGCGGCGCGCCGCGCCGCCGGCGGGTCCTTGTGGGCCCAGACGGCGATCAAGGTCGCGAGGTGCACGATCACCGGTCCCCGGAAGCCGGCGAGGAAGAGCGGCGCGAGCATGAACAGGACGCCCGCGGCGACGAGCAGGAGCTGCCGCCGGGTGGCGCCCACCGCGGCGACGACGAACCCGATCGGGAAGACCATGAGCCCCACGTTGAAGAGGCGCACGTCGGCGGTCATCGATCGCTGGAAGAACTCGCCGTAGCCGCTCGTGAAGACGCCCGCCTGTCGGCCCCCGACGAGGAGGCAGAGCGCCCCGAGGAGCGCCACGCCCGTGCCCGCGATGAGGAGCATCGGCCGCGGAGGGATGGGATCGGCGCGGTGCGGGACCGCGCCCCGGAAGCGCGCGCCCAGGGTGAAGGCGGCGAAGGCGACGGAGACGAGCGAGACGGCGGCGGGGAACGCGAGCGAGCGCGTCCAGGCCGGGGCCGCCACCGGCGTCGCCCCGAGCGCGAGCGGCGCGACGAGCCCGAGGTGGAAGACCCCGAGGAGAAGGAGGTAGAGGCAGCCGAAGGAGAGGAGGCCGCTCGGGTGGGACCGCGCCAGCACGGCCAGGCACACCGCCCAGATCGCCGTCGCGACCAGCGGATCCCCGGCCGCGGGAACGAGCAGGGTGAGGCCGAGCAGGAGGCCGAGGGACAGGATCCGGAGCGCGTTCACGTCGGCCTCCTTCCGCTGCGGACGGGCCGGAGCGCGCGTGCGAGGAGCACGCCGACGGCCGCCGCCTCGAGCGCCATCGCGCCGCCCCAGGCGAGCGCCGCCCCGCGGAGCCCTTGCGACGGCACGAGCCGGAGGCAGAGCGCGGCGCAGACGGCGGTGGTCCCGGCGAAGACAGGGAGCTGCACCGTGAACCGGCGGGCGGCGGTGAGCGCGAAGCCCAGGATCGAGGCGGCGTTCGCGGGGATGCCGGCGGCCATGAGGAGCACCAGCAGGTCGGCGTGGCCGGTGAACCGTGCGCCGAAGAGGAGCAACAGGATCGGTTCACCGGCGACGGCCGCGACCGCGACGCCCGCGATCCCGAGGCCGCAGGCCAGGGCGAGCAGCTTCAGCACCAGCGCGCGGAACGCGGCCCGTTCGCCGCCGAGGTGGAGCGCGGCGAGGCGCGGGGTGGCGGCCTGCCCGAGGGCGTTCACCACCAGGCCCCCGGCGACGAGCAGCGAGGCGACGGCCGCGAACGTGCCGAGCCCGGCCGCCCCCACCCAGCGCTCGAGGAAGTAGCGAGGCACGTTCACGCGCAGCGAGACGAGCATCATCACGAGGCCGAGCGGGAACGAGATGACGACGAGCCGGGATGCCGCGGCGCGGTCGAGGCGCGGGCGGCGCGACTCTCCGGTCTCCCGCAGCGCGGCGCCGGCGGCGGGGACGTCGTACGAGGCGAGGACGAGCGCCCAGGCGACGGCCATGGTGCCCACGGCGGCGAGGAGGCTGCCCCCCGCCGCCAGCACCGCGGCCAGCGCGAGGACCGACAGCGCTCCCCGGACGGCGAGCGAGATCGCGATGGGCCGCATGCGCTCGCGCTGCTGGAGGGCTCCGTGGTGGACGTCCGAGACCCCCTCGACGGCCTTGGCCGCCGCGACGGCGAGGATCACGGTCGAGATCGCGATGTGGCGGCCCGAGAAGGCCTCGAGGACGACGAGGCCGCCGAGCGCAGCCGCCATGCCCGCGATCCGAACGCCGAGGTAGTCGCCGAAGCGGAAGGCGCGTGCGGCGTCGGTCGCCTGCGACGCGCGGAGGTGGAGCCCGGCGAGGAGGAACGGGGGCGCGGTGAGCGCCAGCGCCAGGGCGTACGTCCCGAGCGCCTCGGGCGAGCCGAGCCGGGCGAGCACGACCACGAGCGCCCACTGGGCGGCGGCGTAGAAGCCGTTCCCCGCGAGCGTCCAGCCGAAGCTGTGGCGCAGCCGCGCTCGTGGCGCCGCCCCCGGCGCGGCGTTCGCCCAGGGGCGGGCGGCGGCGCTCTCAGAAGTCATCGACCCGCTTCCCGGACCGCCCGCGGACGCCGCCGGCAGCGTTGGCGCGGAGGTGCCACTGCTCCTCCGGGGTCACGTACACCTCGTCCCAGAACCGGAGCGCGTGGCCGGGCCGCACGGCGGGCGCGGTCACGGCCTCCTCGAGCACGAGGTCGCGCAGGCACAGCTCCGCCTCGTTGAAGCCGAACCCCGCGCGCATCGGCGCCGAGCTGGAGAACCGTGGGTTGATCTCGAAGATGCGCGGGCCGGCGGCGGTCTTCCGGAGCTGCACGTTCACCGGACCGAGGAGGTCGAAGGCGTCGGCCGCGCGCCGCGAGACCGCCTCGATCTCGGGGTCGCCGACCACCTCCGCCTTGTACGTGAGCCCGGCGGCGAGCGTCCGGCGGAAGACGATCTGGCCCACGGTGCCGAGCCGCGGGCTGCGGTAGACACCCACGCTGTACTCCTGATCGTCGGGCCGGAGGTACTCCTGGACCACCGGGTCCGGGACGAGCCGGAGCGCGGCCCGGAGCGCGTCCTCGTCCGGCACCGCGTGCAGGTGGCGCGAGCCGGAGCCGTGGCGGGGCTTCACGACGAGGGGGAAGGGATGCCGGGCGAGGAGCGCGCGGACCCCCTCCGCGTCGCTCCCGAGCGCGGTGTCGGGGACCGGGAGATCCTTCGCGCGGAGCGCGAGGGTGAGGGTCCACTTGTCCATGAGCGCGGCGAGCGTCTCGGGCGCGTTCACGACCACCCGGGCGCCGGTGCGCCGCTCGATGACCTCGCGGTGTGGAGCGACGTGGACCAGCTCCGCCTCCGACCCGAGGCAGACGAGGGAGACGCGCTCGCGCAGGCAGATCTCCGCGAGCTGCAGCAGGTACCGCTCACCGTCGGCGTCGGCGCGCGGAAGGACGTACGCCGCGTCGGCGCGGTGGAGCCCGACCGAGGCCGGCTCGGCGTCGGTGGCGACCACCCGCGGCGCGAGCGCGGACTGCCGGAGCGCCTTCATGATGCTGACCCCCGGGGGCGCGCCCACCCCGGTGACGAGGGCCGTCAGGGCCCCGTGCGCGTACGGTCCCATCCCGTGCCCTCCCCGAGCCTCCCCGGCAGGCTCGCCCCACGCCGGCTCAGCACCACCCCGAACGTGCGCCACACGATCTTCAGATCCCGGCCGAGGGTCCAGCCGTCGAGGTACCGGAGGTCGAGGGCGATCCGCTCCGACCAGGGCAGCACGTTCCGCCCGTTCACCTGCGCCCAGCCGGTGATGCCCGGCCGGACGGCGAGCCGCCGCCGCTGCTCCGCCGTGTACCGCTCCACGTGGTGCGGCAGGTCCGGCCGTGGACCCACGAAGCTCATGTCGCCGCGGAGCACGTTGACGAGCTGCGGGAGCTCGTCGAGGCTCGTCCGCCGCAGGAAGCGGCCTGCGGCGGTGACGCGCGGATCGTCCGCGTAGCAGTAGGTCCCGAGCGACGACGCCGGCGCGTCCGGGACCATGGTGCGGAACTTGAGGATGGTGAAGGGCCGCCCGTCCTTCCCGACCCGCCGCTGGCGAAAGAGGACTTCACCGGGAGAGCTGGCCTTCACCACCGCCGCGACCGCCAGGAGGATCGGCGAGAGGGCCACGAGCAGCGCCGCCGCGAGGGCCACGTCCAGCGCCCGCTTCACCAGAAGCGAGAGCCGCGGAGGGGAGGGGGAGGGCAGGGAGCTCATGGAGGATCCTCGGTTCGGCGGAGAGCGGCGGGCCGTCGGCGTGGAGCCGCGCGCGGAGGGCGCGGTAGGCGGCGTCGAGCGCCGGCACGCGGCCGGCGTGCGCGTGGTAGAGCTCGAGGAGGTGGCGCTTCAGCGGGTGCTCGCGCGCGGGCGGCCGCGGCGCGCCCCAGACCCGGCGGGCCGAGACGCCGTGGACGAACGCCGAAGCCTCGTACTCGACGAAGGTCCGGCCGATCTCGGCGGGGCGGTGGGCGT
>JAEZXM010000085.1 GCA_023419875.1 Pseudomonadota bacterium
GCGGCCTCCACGTCCGGGCGCGCACGGACGGCCTGGGTCACGAGCGCGTCGAGCTCCGACGCCGGGAGCGTCGGCTCGGGAGGCGGCTCCACCTCGAAGGCGGTGTCGCGGGCGAGCAGCGCCGCCAGCGCCACCTTGGCGGAGAGATACTGGGCCCGCGCCCGCCGCACGTCCTCCTCCGCGCGCGCGCGGTCGATCTGCGCGCGGATGAGCCCGACCTTGGCGATCGCACCGGCCTCGTAGCGGATCCGGGCATCGCGCTCCTGGCGCCGGGCGATCTCCAGGAGCCGCTCGGACACGCCGGTCGCTTCCTTGAGCGACGCGGCGGCGTAGTACGCCCGGGCCACCCCGAAGAGCACCTGCCGCCTGCCGTTCTCGAGGTCGAGCACCGCGGCCCGCTCGCTCCGGTTCGCGCCGCTGATCGCGAAGAAGAGCCGCGGAGAGACGAGCATCTGCGTCGCCTCGATCTGGGCGGCCTTCTCGGTGGCGCCCTGCACGACGAAGGGGCTCCCCGGGATCACCTCGGCGGTGAGCTCCTTCTGCCGCTGCACCCTTCCGCTCGCCACCACCGACGGCAGGTATCCCGACAGCGCCTTCCAGGAGATCTCCTCCGCCTGGTCGAGCTGCGCCGCGAGCGCCTGGAGCTCCAGGTTTCGCTCGCCGGCGAGGCGGAGCGCCTCGTCGAGGGTGAGCACTGGCCCGGTCGCGTCTGCCGGGAGCGTCGGCTGCGCCTCCTGTGACACCGGGGGCGGGGCGCCGTCCGCCCCGGTCTGCCCCAGCAGGAGGGCCACCGCCATCGCCGTCGTCGGGGTCATGTCCGTTCCTCGTGGCGCCGCCTCTGGAGCGTCGCGGCCGACAGGAACAGGCGCCTAAGGGTGGACCGACCCGCCGTCAACCCCCACGGGCGCGCAGGCCCATGCGGAGCGGGAAGCCTTCACTTCCCCCCGAGCTCCTCGATCTCCGCCTCGAGGTCGTTGCGCTCGGCCGCGTCGGGCTTCATCGCCAGGAACTTCCTGAACGCCTCGACCGCCTTCGCGCCCTGGTGGCGCTGCTTGTAGACGTAGCCGAGGTAGTAGTAGGGCATCGGGTCCGAGGGGTCTTCCTTCGCCGCACGCTCGTAGTACGGGAGCGCAGCGGCCGCGCCCTTCGACTCGTGGAGCGACCGGGCCAGGAGGTAGTAGGCCGTCCTTGCGCCCGGATCCTTGCGGAGGAGCGCCTGGAGCAGCTTCACCGTCTCCTCGTGCTTTCCGAGCTGGGCGAGGCACTGTGCCTGACCGACCCGAAGGCGGGCGAGCCTGGGGGCGAGCTCGATCGCGCGCTCGAACGAGGCGAGCGCGTGATCGCACCGGCCGTTCTGGGCGAGGAGGAGCGCGATCCGCTCCTCGGGATCGGAGCGGTCCGGGGCTGCCGCCGCGGCCGCCTTGTACGTCTCGAGCGCCTCCCGGAGCGAGGTTTCCTTCTCGTAGGCGACGCCGAGGGCGAGCAGGTTCTCCGCCGTCCGCTCGAGCTCCACTGCCTTGCGGAGGTGGATGATCGCCGTCTGCGTCTCCGCCCGGGCGAGCAGCGCCTGTCCCAGCCAGTAGCGCGCCTCCACCAGCTCGGGCGCCTCGTTCGAGGCCGCAGTGAGCCGCCGGACCGCCGCCTCGGACTCTCCCTTCTGAAGAAGTACCGCTCCGAGCCGCGTGAGCGCGAGCGGATGGCGCGGTGAGACCTCCACGGCCGCCTCGAGATCGACCCGGGCAGGATCGAGGTTGCCAGCCTTCCAGAGCAGGGTCGCGTGCTCGACCCGCACGTCCGGATCGAACGGATCGTACTTCACCGCCCGTCCGAGAGCCTCACGCGCGGCCGCCACGTCGCCCCGCGCCTGCGCCAGGCGTGCGAGGCCGACCTCGGCGGGCGCGTGGGCGCGGTCGAGCTCCAGCGCCTTCCGGTAGGCGGCCTCGGCCCCCGCCTGGTCGCCCTTGGCGAGCAGGAGATCGCCGGTGGCGGCATGGGCCGACGCGTCGCGCGGGCCCTTCTCCACCGCCGCCGCGAGCAGCTCCCCGGCGCGTGCAAGGTCCTTCTTCGCCAGGGCGAAGCGCGCCAGGGCCACCCGAGGCTCGACCGAATCGGGGTCGCGCGCCAGCGCGTCCTCGTACAGCGTCTTCCCGTCGTCCGTCTTGCCCCCGGCGACCAGGGTCACGGCCTTCGCCACCAGGAGCTCGACGTGCCCCGGATGCGCGCCGAGCGCGCGGTCCGCGAGCAGAGCGGCGTCGAGCATCTTTCCCGAGAGCACCAGGGCCCGCACGCGCGCCGCCGCCAGCGACGGCTGCCGGACGATCGCCTCCTCGGGCACCTCCGACGCCGCCAGGGCGCCCGCCGCATCCCCGGCGCGGATGCGCCTCAGCACGAGCCGACTGCGCGGGTCGCTGGAGCGCGGGTCCGCGGCGATCGCCTCCTCGAGGAGCTTGTCCGCCTCCGCGGCCCGGCTCGGATCCCGGCCGACGATCGCTCCCAGCAGGCCGAGCGCCCGCGCCCGCTCGGCGGGCGCGAGCCGATCCTTGGCGGCGGACGACGCGAGCGGCTCCAGCCGCTCCCGGGCCTTCTCCAGCTCTCCCGCATGCTCGTCCACGGCGGCGAGCTCCAGGTGCGCGGCGAGCAGGTTGGGATCGCGTTCCAGCGCCTTCGCCAGCAGGTCGCGTGCGTCCGCCGGCTTGTTGCGGAGGATCTCCGCCAGGGCCTGGAAGAACGGACCCCGCGCGCCCTTCTCCATGTTCGCGAGCTTCGCACCCTGCGCGGCCGCCTTCGCGGGGTCCCCCCGCGAG
>JAEZXM010000087.1 GCA_023419875.1 Pseudomonadota bacterium
CAGGTGTGGCCCGGGTGGAGGTGCACGCCGGCGGGCAGCGCAAACCAGCCGGGCGCGGAGGGCGCACGACCCCGGGCCGCCGCGCGCGCGCGCGTCCGCGCGCCGCCCTGCACGTAGCGCCAGAAGAACACGAAGAGCACCAAGTACCCGGCGCCGAGGACGTACTCGAGCGCCTTGGCCGGATAGACGGAGAGGAGATCGTAGGTCATGCGCGCCTCCGGATCGGAATCGCCGCGCGCGCCGGCGCGAGGCCGCCGCCGGCCGCTCCTGCGGCCTCACGAAAGATCGGCAGGCGGTTGCAGATCCACCTGAAGAGCAGGATGCCGATGGTCACCAGCGTCACCGAGACCATCACCTCCATCCAGCTCGGCACGTACCGCTGCGACGCCTGCCAGTTGAGCGCCACCACCGAGACGTTCAGCCGGTTCAGCACGATCCCGAGCACGCCCAGGAACGCCGCGGAGCGAACCACCCGAACCTGGGAGTGACGGACGCCGTACGCGAACAGGAGGCACGGCACGAGCACGAACCCCACGAGCTCCACCAGGAACCAGGCGCCCCAGCCCGTCGCGAGGTGGTGCCAGGCGTGGCCGTCCACGACGCCCTGCACCTTCAGGAAGAAGTACGCGAAGGTGACGAGCGCGCCCGCCTTGCCGAGCCCGAGGGTGAGCTCGTCCACGCCGCCGTGCGTACCTCTCGCGCCGCCGCCGAAGACGCGGTGCGAGAGCGTGCTCTCCACGATCACCATGCAGATCCCGGCGATCACCGCTGAGACGAAGAACAGCACGAAGATGGTGCCCGAGTACCAGAGCGGGTGGAGCCGCGTCGGCATGATGAGGAACAGCGACCCGAGCGCCGACTGGTGCATTGTGGAGAAGATCACCGAGAGCACCGTCAGCGCGATGAGCGCCTTCCGGAGCTTCGGCACGAACCGCTGCCAGCCGAGCCACTCGAAGAAGGGCAGCGTGAACTCGAGGAGGAGGACGGTCGTGTAGCACATCACGCACCACGCGACCTCGAACAGCACCGACGCGGTCCCGTAGTGGAAGAGCGCCTGGATGATGTTCCAGGGGCGGCCCAGGTCCGCGAGCAGCCCCGCCACCGCCATCACGTAGCCCAGGAAGGCGGTGAGGATCGCCGGCCGCTCGATGGCGTGGTAGCGCTCGAGCCCGAGGATCTGGACCGCCGCACCGACGACGAACCCTCCGGCCGCGAGCGCGATCCCGACCATCATGTCGAAGCCGATCCAGATCCCCCAGGGCGCGCTCTGGGAGAGGTTCGTCGTCGCGCCCAGGCCCTTCCAGAAGCGCAGGACGAGGATCGGGAGGCCGACGACCAGGACCGCCGCCGCGACCAGGTTGAACGGCGTGACCAGCCCGCGCAGGTACTCGCGCAGGGTCCGGCCGAGCAGGATCCGGTCGCGCACGAACGAGGGTGCGGGGGGAGCGAGGGCGACGCTCGCGGCGAAGCCGCGCTCCGGACCCGGGGCGCCCTGGGAGGCGAGCTCAGCCATGGTGGTCCTCCTCCCGGGCGGCGGCGCCGCCCTCGGCGTCCGTGCGGCGCCGGGTGATCGCGTAGAGCCCCATGAGCAGGGGCGGCCAGAGGGTCATGACGAGCGGTGGAGCGGCGAGCGCACCCGAGACGAGCTCGGGGAACGCCTTGCCGGGCACGCCCGCCTTGAGCGCGAGCAGCTCCGGTGGAACGTCCGTCACGTAGAGCCAGCTCGTCCCGCCAGCCTCGTTCTCGCCGTATACGTGGCGCACGTAGCGCCCGGGCGTGCCGTAGATGCGCGTCTTTGCCTCGTCGAGCAGCTCGGAACGTTTGCCGAAGACGAGCGCGCCCGACGGGCACGCCTCGGCGCAGGCGGGCAGCTTGCCCTCCGCCTGTCGCCCCGCACAGAAGGTGCACTTGCGCACCCGCGGGGCCGGGGATCGGTACTCGTACTTCGGAACGTCGAACGGGCAGGCGAGCATGCAGTACCGGCAGCCCATGCACTTGTCGGCGTCGTAGACGACCGGGCCGGAGGGGAGCTTCGTCATCGCCCGGACCGGGCACGCCGAGGCGCACGCCGGCGCGAGGCAGTGCAAACACTGCTGCTTCGCGTAGCGCGGCTCGCCGGGCGCCTTCTCGGCGCGGTTCACCACGGTGAACGCGTCCTCGCTCGTCTCCCGGCGCGAGGAGAGGCACTCGTCGCCCGGAGGCTCGGGGAGGCCGTTCGCCTCGGCGCAGGCGGCCTCGCAGCCGCGGCAGCCCACGCACCTGGTCGTGTCGACCAGCATGCCGACGGCGCCGTCGGCGCCTTCCGCCGACTCCGCTCGCGCGGCGCCGCACGCCGCCACCGCAGCGCCCGCGGTCGCCATCCGGAAGAACCCTCTGCGTGAGATCTGCACGGTGCGCTCCTTCACTCGAGCGAGGCCGCGTGGCTCATGCCCGCGAGCACGAGGACGCCGATGAAGGCGACGAGAAAGGCGAGGATCATGACGTGTGTCCTTTCGTGAGGCCTTCCACGAGCTCCCCCTCGGTCACGGCCTGCTCGACGCGGGCGCGCGCGTCCCGGAAGGCGGCGCAGCCCTGGAAGGCGCAGTCGGTCTGGCAGCAGCTCACCGACACGAGCTCGCGGAGAGGCACGAGCTTCTTCACCGGGTACGCCCGGCAGAAGACCATCCGTACTTCCTCGAGGTAGGGGCAGCTCATGGTCGTCCGTCCCGACGATCCTTAGGGCAAGCCTCGGGCCACCCCCGTTCGCGTGAGTTGCGACGTGTAGAAGCGCCCTGGAAACGAGCCCTTGCGGCTCTTACGCGGGCGCGAGGCGTGCGGACACGAGGGCGCCATCGGCGAGGGAGCGCGGTACCTCTCATCAGGCCCGCTCACCCCACGCAGGGACAATCCGTAGTTTCCCCAGGATTGTCAGCTGCTTACGCTTCCACGGGAGCGCGGCGTCGAAGAACTCGACACCGTTGCGGCCCTCGACAGAGGCTCGGCCTAGCCGGAATTCTCCTCACCATCCCGACGGATGCCCCACTTCTTCATCTTGTTGTAGAGGGTCACCCGGTCGATCCCCAGGATGCGCGCAGACTGGCTCACGTTGCCGCCCGTGTGCGAGAGGACGGCCGCCACGTGCCTCCGCTCGACCTCCTCCAGGGAGGAGAGCGGCCCGGATCTCGCCGGCGCGCCGGGCTCCGCGCGGACGGGGAGCCCGAGATCGGTGAGCTGGATGATCGTCCCGGCGCACACCACCGCGCCGCGCTCGAGCACGTTCCTGAGCTCGCGCACGTTGCCGGGCCAGTCGTGCGCGAGGAGCGCGTTCATCGCCTCGGTCGAGACGCCCTCGAGCGGCTTCTTCATCTCCGCCGAAAGCCGCTCGAGGAAGCTGTCCACGAGCAGCGGAACGTCCTCGCGCCGCTGGCGAAGCGGCGGCAGGACGATGGGGATGACGTTCAGCCGGTAGAAGAGGTCCTCGCGGAAACGGCCCTCCTGGACGGCCTTGCGGAGGTCGCGGTTGGTGGCCGCGACGATCCGGACGTCCACCTCGACCGGGGTGTTGCCGCCGAGCCGGTGGAACTTGCGCTCCTCGAGTACCCGCAGGAGGTCGAGTTGCAGCTTCGGCCCGACGTCCCCCACCTCGTCGAGGAACAGCGTGCCGCCGTCGGCCGCCTCGAACTTCCCCTTCCGCCGCGCGAAGGCGCCCGTGAACGCCCCCTTCTCGTGCCCGAACAGCTCCGACTCGAGCAGGCTCTCGGTGAGCGCGGCGCAGGAGACGGCCACGAACGGACCCTGCGCCCTCGGGCTCTCCTGGTGGACCGCGCGAGCCAGGACCTCCTTGCCGCTGCCCGATTCGCCGAGGACGAGGATCGTCGAGCTCGACCGGGCCGCCGTCCGCGCCAGCTCGAAGATCGACTGCATGGCGGGGCTCTTCGAGACGAGATCGCGGAACCGGTACTCCTGCTTCAGCGCCTGGCGCAGGACGGCGTTCTCCCGGAGCAGCGCCTGCTGGGCGACGATCTTCTGCATCATCAGCGACAGCTCCTCGGGATCGAACGGCTTCACCAGATAGTCATAGGCCCCGAGCTTCATCGCGCCGACCGCGGTGTCCACCGTCGCGAAGGCGGTCATCATCACCACCGCCAGATCCGGCGACCGCTTCTTCGCCTGCTCGAGGACCTGCATGCCGTCGATGCCGGGCATCTTGAGATCCACGATCAGGATCGACCAGGGCTCGGCCTCGAGCCGCTGGAGCGCGGTGGCGCCGTCGGGAGCGGTGGCCACGAAGTAGCCGTCCTTCTCCAGCCAGCCGCCGAGCGACTCGCGGACGATCTCCTCGTCGTCGACCACCAGGATCCGCGTCCTCTCGTTGGACATGCTTCGCTCCTCAGCGACCCGGAAAACGCGCCCGGCAGTCGCTACATGGGGCCGGCCCCTTCTCGTCCACGTCGCGCACGCTGGCGGAGCGCCCCATCACGCACCCAGGCGTCTGGCAATGGCGCAGGCCGAAGCAGTGGCCCAGCTCGTGGACGGCTTCCTTCGCGAGGCGGTCCCGGACGACGCGCGGGCCGAAGAGCTCCAGCTCGTCCCCGAGCCGGGCGGTGGAGATCACCGCGGCGGTGCCGCCGAGCTGCGCCTCGCCGAACACGTAGGTGAGGATGGGGATGAAGAGGTCCCGGTCGGTGATGCCGAGGATCTTCCCGCCCTCCGGCGCGAGCGGCAGGAGCCACTTCAGGATCTCGCCGGACGAGTGCTGCTTCCGCCTCGGATCGAAGGCGTGCCGCGGCGCGGGGGCCTCGAATGCCTCCACCTCGGCACGAAAGGCCCTCGCCACGTGCTTCTCCACGTGGGCCACCAGCGCCCGGTCCGGCACGCCCTCCCCGATCCAGCCGATGCGGATGAGGCCCATTCATCCCCGCGCCTTCTCGCCGTCGGGCGCGACCGGCGGGATCCGGATGGTGACGTCGGTCCCCCTCCCCGCCTCGCTCCGGATGTCGATCGTCCCGCCGTGCCGCTCCACGATGCCGTAGACGACCGAGAGCCCGAGCCCGGTCCCCTTCTCCTTGGTGGTGAAGAACGGATCGAAGATCTTCGGGAGCAGGTCCTTGGGGATTCCCGGTCCGTCGTCCCGGAAGGCCAGCTCCACCCAGCGTCCGTCCGGCGCGAGGCGCGTCTCCACCCAGATGTGGCCGCCGCGCGGCAGCGCATCGCGCGCGTTCATCACCACGTTGACGCACGCCTGGCGGAGCTGGCCGAAGTCCGCCTTCACCGGGGGGAGCACACCGAGCCGCTTCTCCAGCGTCAGGTCGTTGAGCTGGATCGGGTTGGCGAGCAGCTGCAGCGCCTCCTCCACGACGGCGTTCACGTCCACGTCCTTCACCGACAGCGGACGCTCGCGCGCGAAGTCGAGCAGGTTCCGGACGATCGCCGTGCAGCGCTCGGTCTCCCGCTGGACGAGGTGCAGGTTCTTCACCAGCGTCCGCCGCGTGGTCTCGTCGGGCGTGCCCTGGTCGAGGGTGCGGACCATGAGCTTCGCGAAGGTGAGAATGCCGGCCAGCGGGTTGTTGATCTCGTGGGCGATGGAGGCGGAGAGCCGGCCGAGCGAGGAGAGCTTCTCGGTCCGGACGAGCTGCTCCTGGGCGGAGCGCAGGGCCGCCGTCCGGTCCTGGACCTGGTGCTCGAGATCGGCCATGAAGGCGTGCAGCTCGTTGCGGGCCTGGCCGAGCGAGCGCGTCATCTCGTTGAAGGACGTCGCCAGGGCACCCAGCTCGCCGCTCCAGGTGACCGGGATCTCGGTCTCGAACTCCGCGCTCGCCACCCGCCGCGTGGCGTGCACCAGGGCCGCGATCGGGCGGATGAGCTGCCGGCGCGCCACCCACCCGACCAGGATGCCGAGCAGGACCGCGGCCACCGCCGCTCCGCCGAGCGCACGGCGCCGGAACCCCTCCGTGTCGCGGTCGAGCCGCTCCAGGCTGATGCCGACGTCGAGGACGCCCAGCACGGTGCGGTTCGCCGGGTGCGCGTGGCACTCGCTCGTCGAGCACGAGGCCTCGTTCCGGAACGGGGTGAGGAAACCCAGGGCGCGGTGCCCGTCCACCGTCTCGAAGACGCGCTTTCGCTGGGCGAGCTCGAGCGAGTCGCGAGGGGTGCCACCCTCGTGGCATGCCCGGCAGCCCTCGCTCTGGATGTCGATCCGGGAGCCCACCTCACCCGGGATGGTGGAGAAGGTCACCTTTCCGGACTCGTTCGTCAGCCGGATCCGCTCGATCCCGGGCTGGCGGGCGATGTCCTCCATGATCGCGTACGCGTCCTGGCGCCGGTCCTGGAGCATGGCCCGGTGCATCGAGTTGTGGATCGTCTGCGTGACGAGGTCCGACTCCTCGATCACCTGGCTGAGCAGGTGCTGCTGCACCGCCACCGCCGCGAGGAAGATGGCGACCATCGTGAGGAACGCGACGAGGCCGGTGGCAGCGAGGATGCGAGTCGAGAGCCGCTGGTGCCAGGGGATGTCGAGGCGGGCGGGGAAAACCGGGGGCGGCTCGGGGCCGGATGGTGGCCCGCTCCGCCCGGGGGGCGCGGCGGCCTCTGGGTCGGACTCGCTGGCCGGCTGGGCCATCTCCACTCCTCGCTGGAAACCCCTGAATCCAGGGCATTACTACGCCTCGCGGACTCACGAGGTCCTTGACCTGGGTCAGGCCTGCTGCATTTCTCGCCGCCCTACATCGAGGAATTCAGCATGTTGCTGCGGCCCGCCGACGGCGGCGAATTGCGCCGTGCCCAGGGCCTGTTAGCTTGTCCGGCTCCATGTCCCACCCCAGAGCCATCCTCCTCGTGCAGTGCGCGGACCGCCCCGGGCTCGTGGCTGCCATCTCGTCGTTCCTCTTCCGGCACGGCGCGAACATCATCGACTTCGATCAACATACTTCTGAAACGGGGGGGCCCATGATGCCGGCCCCCCCGATCCCCCCGCTCGCTCCGGGGCAGGCTCATCCGCCTGCCCCTGCGCTCCCCTCCGCGACCGGCGTGGGCGTGTACTTC
>JAEZXM010000175.1 GCA_023419875.1 Pseudomonadota bacterium
CCCGGCCCGGGCGCGACGGGGGGGGCCCCACGCCGCCGTGCGCGCGTGGCCGCGTTACCACCAGTAGAAGCTGGCCCAGGGATACGAGCCTGCGGTGAAGCTGAACGTGTACGGAGCGCTCCCCGGCAGCGGGAGCTGTCCGCACGTCACCGCGGTCCCGTTCACCATCACGCTGCGGCCGTCGATGTTCGAACATCCCCAGCCGTGGATGGTCCCGTTCACCGTGTAGCAGACCGCCCCGGTCGTATCGAAGTTGCCGCTCTGGCCGTTCGCGACGGGCGTCTTGCAGGTGCTGACCGGGATGAGGGTGAACGTCGCCGTGACCGTCCGCGTCTCCGTCATCGTGACCGTGCACGTCCCGGTTCCGGTGCACGCCCCGCTCCAGCCACCGAAGGACGACCCGCCCGCCGGGGTCGCCGTCAGCGTCACCGCCGTCCCCGAGTCGAAGTTCGCGTTGCAGGTCGCGCCGCAGTTGACGGTCGCGCCCGTGACCGTCCCGCTCCCCGTGCCGGCCTTCGTGACCGACAGCGCATATTGCGTGGTCGGGCCCGCGGGCCCCACGCTGATCGCGCAGACCTTCGGGTTGTCCGGTCCGCCCGCGCGCGTGAACTGGATCACCACCTGGCCGCTCGCGTTGGCCGTGGTGTTGAAGGTCCGCGAGATCGCCCTCGCCCTCGCACCCGCCGCCGCAAAGATGTCGAACGCGGAGAGGACCGTCGCGCCGTTGATCGACACGTTGAAGGTGCGCTGCCCTGCGGCGGACCAGTACACCTCCGCGAAGTAGAGGGTCACTGCCTGCGCGCTCCCTGCGGTGAAGCCGCCCAGCGTGTACGTGAACTCGCCGTACCGCTCCGTCTGGAGGACGGCCTGCGGCGGGATCGTCCCCGTGAGCTGCGAGGTGTCGATCGCCGCCGTCACCGAGTAGGTGCTGCCGCCGGAGAAGCCAGTGTCCGCGACGAACGTCCCGCTCGCCGCGCCGCCTGCGTTGACCGAGATCGGGCCCGTCACCACCGTCCCGGTGAACGTCGCCGTCACCGCCTGCGCCGCGGTCATCGTCACGATGCAGCTCCCGGAGCCGGTGCAGGCGCCGCCCCAGCCGTTGAACGTCGACCCCGCCGAAGGCGTCGCCGTCAGGGTGACGACCGTGCCGCTCGCGAGGCTCGCCGAGCAGGTCGTGCCGCAGTTGATCGCGCCGCCCGCGACCGTGCCGGTCCCCGTGCCGCCCTTCGTCACGTTGAGCGCGTACGTCCCGACGTTTCCGATGGGCCCCGAGAACGTGGTGATGCTCTGAGCAGGCAAGCTGTAGGTGAACGAGCCGCCCGACACGGTGGCGGTGCCGGCCGTGGCCAGGTTCTCGCTCGCGGAGGTGCGGACCACGTTGAGCGAGCTCGCCGAGAGGTTCGAGAAGCTGAACTGCTGACTCACCGTGCTCGAGCCGGCGTTGATGACGACGATGCTGACCGTGCTCGCGTTCTTGTACGCGGTGACGGAGACGTTGGTCGTGGGGGTGTAGGTCGCGCCGATGCGGGTCATCCCCGGCCGCACGAACTTCGCGAACTGGGCGAGCGTATACGCGTTCTTGTGCGGCTGGCCGCCGGTGGTGACGAGGCCGGCGTTGGTGTCCGTCGCGTTGAGCCACCACCAGAGGTACGCGCTGAACTGGTTGTTCATCGCATCGCTGATCGTCTTCGCGACGTTCACGCAGGTGCTGATGCTGTCGGTGCCGTCGATGTAGTGCTCGGTCTCCCAGACGCGCTTGCCCTTGTTGAGCGCGTTCTGGTGCACGCGGTTGCCGCCGCCGTAGAAGTGGCCGGCGACGATCGTCACCTTGCTCGCGGTGTTCGGGTCGTTGAGCGTGGGGTCGGACATCTCGTCCCGGAACTGGAGCGACTCCGGCATCATGATCGGCTTGGTGAGCGTCGAGCCGTGGGCGGCGATCCAGTCGTGAAACTGCTGCCCGGTCCAGACGCAGCCCTCGTAGTCCGGATCCCAGTCCGGCTCGTTCTGGAGCGAGATGATGTCGAGGCCGATCGAGCTGATCGCCTGGTTGAGGTAGGTGGCGTAGGCGGCGTACTGGTCGGTCCGCAGCGAGCCGTGGACCACGTTGTTGTTGGTCTTCATGGACGCCGGCGGGGTCCACGGCGTCCCGAAGACCTTCACGCCGCGCGCGTGCGCCGCCGAGGCGTTGGCGGTCTCGTCACCCCAGTTCCTGTTCGGGTCGATCCGGATCCGCAGGATGGTCATCCCGAGCTGGCCGTTCCCGGTGCCGAACATGGTGTCGGCGAGGGCGCTGCTCATCCGGCCGGACCATGCGGTGGAAAACCCGAAGCCGTCGATGGGCTGGTGGCTCACCGCACCGTCGATGGTGCACGGCGCGGCGGAGGCGGCGCCCGAAACGAGCACCGCCGCTGCGCAGAGGAGGACGGCGAACGAGGAGCGGAGGAGGTGTCTCGTGCCTTTCATGGACGTGCTCCTTTGGTCGAGAACGTGAATTGCCGAGCCGCGGGGCATGGAAAAAGGGCGCGAACGGCGGGATTCCAGCCGCCGTTCGCGCCCACCCGTGCGATCAGTCTACTGAGGGGTCCACCGCTGGTTGGTGCCGCCGTGGCACGTCCAGATGATGACCTTCGTCCCGTTCGCCGTCCCCGCGCCGTTCACGTCCATGCAGAGCCCGGACTGGACGTTGGTGATCGTGCCGTTGCTGGAGTTGACGTTCCAGCGCTGGTAGGCCTGCCCGGTGCAATCGCCGATCACCACCGCCGTCCCGGCGGAGGTCCCGCCTCCCGACGCCTGGAGGCACTTGTTCCCGTACACCACCAGGTTCTGGCTGGAGTCGTACGTCCAGGACTGGTTGGCCTGGCCGTGGCAGTCATAGATCTGGGCCTGCGTACCGTTGGCCGTGGACGCGCCGGTGACGTCCAGGCACCGCGACGAAGGCGCGCTGACGATCCGGGCGTTGGTGAACGTCGCGCCGGTCTGGTTGAAGGTGGCCGTCACCGTCCGCGCCGCCGTCATCGTGACCGTGCAGGTCCCGGTTCCGGTACACGCCCCGCTCCAGCCGCCGAACGTCGACCCGCTCGCCGCGGTGGCCGTCAACGTGACGACGGTACCCGAGGCGTAGACGGCGCTGCAGACCGAGCCGCAGTTGATTCCGCCGCCGCTCGCGGTGACCGTACCGCTTCCGGTGCCGGCCTTGGTCACGGTAAGGGCGATGTCGTTGACGGGGCCGGTGAACGTCGCCGTCACGGTCCGGGCCGCCGTCATCGTGACCGTGCAGGTCCCGGTTCCGGTGCACGCTCCGCTCCAGCCGCTGAACGTCGAGCCGCTCGCCGGCGACGCCGTCAAGGTGACGGCCGTCCCCGAGTCGTAGCTCGCGCTGCAGGTCGCACCGCAGTTGATCCCGCCGCCGGTCACCGTACCGCCGCCGGTGCCTTCCTTCGTGACCGTCAGCGCGTACTGGGTGGTCGGTCCGGCGCTTGCGACCGTGATCCCGCACACCTTCGGGTTGTCCGGCCCGCCCGCGCGAGAGAACTGGACCACCACCTGCCCGCTCGCGTTCGCCGTCGTGTTGAAGGTCCGCGAGATCGCCCTCGCCGTCCCCCCGGCCGCCGCGAAGATGTCGAAGGCGGAGAGCACCGTGGCGCCGTTGATGGCCACGTTGAACGTCCGCTGACCGGCCGCCGTCCAGTACACCTCGTCGAAGTACAGCGTCACCGCGTACGCGTTCCCCGCCGTCAGCCCCGGGATCGTGTAGGTGAACTCACCGTAGCGCTCCGTCTGCAGCACCGACTGCGGCGGGATCGTCCCCGAGAGCTGGGAAGTGTCGACCGCCGTCGTCACCGAGTACGTGCTGCCGCCCGAGAAGTACGCATCGGCGACGAACGTCCCGCTCGCTGCGCCACCCACGTTGATCGAGATGGGCAACGTGACGACCGAGCCGTTGAACGTCGCGGTGACCGACCGTGCCGCCGTCATCGTGACGACGCAGTTCCCGGAGCCCGTGCAGGCGCCGCTCCAGCCGCCGAACGTCGACCCGGCCGCCGGCGTCGCCGTCAGGGTGACGGCCGTGCCGCTCGCGACGTTCGCCGAGCAGGTCGAGCCGCAGTTGATGGGGCCCCCAGCCACCGTGCCGGCCCCCGTGCCGTTCTTCGTGACGTCGAGCGCGTACGTCGTGGTCGAGCCGCCGACGAACTTCCACCAGTTGAAGTTGAAGAGGTTCCCGCTCCCGCCCGTGAAGACGAAGAACACGTCCCGCACGCCGGTCGCGCCGCTCACGTTGCAGTTGACGGTCGTCCAGGTCTGCCAGCCGCCCGTCCCCGGCACCGCGCACGTGCCGACGAGCGTCCCGCTCGTGCTGCCCAGGCGGATCTGGATGTTGCCGCCGCTCGTCGCCGAGGCGACCCGCGCCTGGAACGACGTCGCGCCCGTGCCGAAGTCCACCGACTTCACCTTGATGTAGTCGCCGTTGCTGATGTTGCTGACGTTCATCCCGCCTTCATTGCACCGCTCCGTCTCGACCCCGACTTCCCACGCGATGGTCTCGGCCTCGACGGTGTTGAAGGGATTGAGGTTGGCGACTGCCGGCGGGCCGCCGGTCGTCATGTTGAGCCGCGGGATCGTGCCGTCCGCGTTGTAGGTGAACCGCTCGACGGCCACCGAGCGCGTGAACCCCCCGCCGCCGGGCAATGCGCCGTTGTGGTAGAAGAAGTACGAATTGCCCGCGAAGTCCACGATGCCGGCGTGGTTCGTGAAGCTGCCCCCCTGCGTCGGCATGATGACGCCGCGGTAGGTCCAGGGGCCGGTGGCGCTCGAGCCGGTGGAGTAGGCGATGTGCTCGGGGACCGGGCCGCCCGCGAACATCATGTAGTAGAGGCTGCCGCGCTTGAAGAGCCAGGGGGCCTCCTCGTACGACGTCGGCCGGTCCGTGCCCGACCGCGTCCCGAAGCCCTGGGTGGTCAGATTGACCCGCGTCGGAGACCCCGAGTACGAGATCATGTCCGAGTTGAGCCGCACGTACCAGAGGTTGGGGTTGCCGTAGTACAGGTACGCCTGCCCGTTGTCGTCGATGAACACCGTCGGATCGATCTCGGCGCCCGAGATGAGCGGCCTCCCCAGCGGATCCGTGAACGGTCCCGTCGGGCTGTCCGACACCGCCACCCCGATGCTCTGCGAGCCGTTCGAGGCCACGATCGGCACGTACCAGTAGAACCTCCCGTTCCGCTGGATGCACTGCCCCGCCCACGCGTCCTGTCTCGCCCAGCTGAACGTGCTCAGCGAGAGCGGCGAACCGTGGTCCGTCCAGTTCACCATGTCCGCGGAGGAGTACACCCTCCACTCACGCATCGTGAACCACGTCGACCCATCCTCGTCGTGGCCGGTGTACACGTACACCCTGCCGTTGTGGACGATCGGCGCAGGGTCGGCGGTGTAGATGGTCTGGACGATGGGATTGTCCGCGCGAGGCGCGGAGGGGAACAGTGCCGCAGCACACAGGATCAAGGCCAGACGCGTGAAATTCTGCATGTCGTTACCCTCGATTCTTCCGTTCGCCGGACGCCACCCCGGTCACTCGGCCGGGGTGGCGCTCAGCCGAGTTGAGTGATCAGTTCCTGGGGCTCCACTGCTGGTTGGTGCCGCCGTGGCAGGACCAGAGGATGATCTTCGTCCCGTTCGCCGTTCCCGCGCCGTTGACGTCCAAACACAGTCCGGACTGGACGCTGGTGATGGTACCGCCGGAGTTGACGTTCCAGCGCTGACTCGCCTGACCGGTGCAATCACCGATCACCACCGCGGTGCCGGCGGAGGTGCCGCCATTCGACGCCTGGAGGCACTTGTTCCCGTACACCACCAGGTACTGGCTCGAGCCGTAGGTCCAGGACTGGTTGGTCCCGCCGTTGCAGTCCCAGATCTGTGCCTGGGTGCCGTTGGCAGTGGAGTTCCCGTTGATGTCCAGGCACCGCTGCGACGCCGCGCCGACGATCCGGTAGTTGGTGAACGTTGAGCCCCCGGACTGATTGAAGCTGGCGGTCACGTTCCGCGCTGCGGTCATCGTGACCGTGCAGGTTCCGGTCCCGGTGCAGGCGCCGCTCCAGCCGCCGAAGGTCGAGCCGGCCGCCGGCGTCGCCGTCAGGGTGACGGTCGTGCCGCTCGCCAGCGTCGCGGAGCAGGTCGCGCCGCAATTGATCGCGCCGCCCGCGACCGTGCCCGCTCCCGCACCGCTCTTCGCGACGGTGAGCGCGTAGGTGGTGCCGGGGGTCGTGGCACCGACGGTGATGGCGGCGACCTTCGGGTTGTCCGGCCCGCCCGCGCGGGTGAACTGGATCACCACCTGACCGCTCGAGTTCGCGGTGGTGTTGAAGGACCGGGAGATCGCCTTCCCCGCCCCGCCCGCGGACGCGAAGATGTCGAACGCGGACAGGACGGTCGCGCCGTTGATCGCGACGTTGAACGTGCGCTGCCCGGCCGCGGTCCAGTAGACCTCCGCGAAGTACAGCGTCACCGCCTGCGCGCTCCCCGCGGTGAAGCCGCCGAGCGTGTAGCTGAACTCACCGTACCGCTCCGTCTGCAGCACCGCCTGCGGAGGGATCGTCCCGCTGAGCTGCGAGGTGTCGATCGTCGTCGTGACCGAGTAGGTGCTGCCTCCGGAGAAGCCCGTGTCCGCCACCCAGCTCCCGTTCGCCGCGCCGCCCGCGTTGATCGAGACCGCGCCGGTGGTGGGCGTCCCGTTGAACGTCGCCGTGACCGAGCGCGCCGCCGTCATGGAGACGATGCAGCTCCCGGACCCGGTGCAGGCGCCGCTCCAGCCGCCGAAGGTCGACCCGGAGGCCGGGGTCGCGCTCAGGGTCACGGTGGTCCCGCTGGCGATGTTCGCCGAGCAGGTCGAGCCGCAGCTGATCGCGCCGCCCGCGACCGTGCCGCTCCCCGTCCCGCTCTTGGTGACGGTCAGGGCGTAGGTGGTGTTCGGCTGCCCGGCATTGAGCGCGTCGAGGACCGCCTGGTACGCGGGCTTCTTGTTTCCGGACCCGTCGAACAGCAGGCAGGCCTCGCCGGAGCCGCGCCACGAGTCGGTGTCGCGCACGCCCCAGACCGTGATGCCGACGCACCGCGGGACGTTGAGGCACGCGCGCGTGACGTTGCCGTACGCGGTGGTCGAGGCCTGGGCGATGTCCAGCTCGGTGATCGCCACGTCCACCCCGAGCGCGGCGAAGCTCGACAGCGTCGTCGGGAAGTTGGACGGCATGCCGCCCGAGCCGAAGTGCGACTGGAACCCCACGCAGTCGATCGGCACGCTGCGGTTCCTGAAGTCCTGCACCATCCGGTAGACGCCCTGCGTCTTGGCGTCGTTCCAGTTCTCGATGTTGTAGTCGTTGTAGCAGAGCTTCGTCGTGGGGTCGGCCGCGCGGGCCGTCCGGAAGGCGACCTCGATCCAGTCGTTGCCGGTCCGCTGCAGGTTGGAGTCGCGCCGGCCGCCGCTGCCGCCGTCGGCGAACGCCTCGTTCACCACGTCCCAGTACGCGATCTTGCCGCGGTAGTGCGCGAGCACGCCGTTGATGTGGTTGATCATCGCGTTGCGCAGCGTCGTGCCGCTCATGTTCTGCATCCAGCCGGGCTGCTGCGCGTGCCAGGTCAGCGTGTGCCCGCGGACCATCTTGTTGCCGTTCTGCACCGCCCAGTTGTAGATGCGGTCACCGTTCGTGAAGTTGAAGACGTTCTGCTGCGGCTCGGTGGCGTCCATCTTCATCTCGTTCTCGGCCACCACCGAGTTGAACTCCCGGCTCGCGATCCCGGTGTACGTCGAGTCGTTGAGCCTGCCCGCGGCCAGCGCCGCGCCGAAGTAGCGGCCCGACTGCGCCGCCGCGGCGCCGAGCGTCGTGGCGGCCGCGGCGGGCGCGTCGCCCGCCGGGGCCGGATCGTCGTAGGCCGTCTCGGGGCCGCATGCGGCGAGGATGCCGAGCGTGAGCGTCAGGAGAGGAATCCAGGTGCCGTTCGTTCGTGCCATGACTCGTTCCTTTGAACTGGTGGAACTGCAGCAACACGGTTTGCTGCGCTACGCTGGCTGTGGGACGGCCCCCTGGCACGCCATCGGCGCGCAAGCGAGGACCACGGCGCACGAGAGTGCGCGAGGATGGGGCTTCACTGGATCCTCCTCGGCGGGCACGGGACCGCCTCCTGGAGCCAGACTGCGACCACACGGGATGTCGCTACTTCGCCCCGGGATGACCGATGGTGTGAGCGTTCACATGGGGCGAAGCGTGGCCTTCTCCCATGGCTCGGGCGGATCCGTCAACGCCCCATTCCGCTATCGGTCGCGAGTCCCCGAATCTGAAGCGATTTTTGGGGTCGCGGACTCGGGGCCCGGAAAGAGCTCGGGAGCGCCGGCCCTGGGTGCTGCACCTACACGATGTCTCGGATCGGCTGGTGAGCACGAGCCCGGCGGGGCAGGGAAGCGTCCAGCCCTGAGGCTATTGTCGCGGGATTCCAGCGCATTCACCCGCGGTTCCTGTCCACCCCGGGGCGCGCAGCGCGCTCGAGTATGACATCGATGGACAAGTCGGGCCGGATGAGGCGTGTTAGCGCACACACGTTCTAAACGGTTTTAGGAGCACCCGCGGTCGGCGGACTCAGCGGCGCTGGAGGAGTGCGACCAGCTCCCCGTCCAGGCGCTCGGGGTTGTCGTACTGCGGGTGATCGAGATAGCGGCGCTCGCCACGGCTCACGAGCCCGAAGTCCAGGTTCTTGTACGTCCAGTAGGACCAGCCGATGCCATGCTCGCGGAGGAGGTCGAGCATGTCGGTCATCCAGGCGAGCTGGCTCGTACGATCGGGACCGCCCACGTACACGCCGAACTCGTTGCAGGCGACCCGTGCCCTGTGCCTCTCGCGAAACCGGAAGACCGGCGCGAGGTACTCCTCGAGACGCGCCCGATCCCATCGACCGGCATCGATCGGCAGCCGTTCCCGCGCGTCCGGCGGAAGCACGTAGGTTCCGGGATACGACCGCTGGACGCGGAAGACGTCGCCGTCGACCCAGGGAGCGCGCTGATGGGTGAAGAGGAGCGGCACGTAGCAGTGGAAGGAGTAGAGGACGTTCTCGTCGCGGACCGGGACGAGGTGCTCGAACCCGGGTGCGCCGTTCCAGAGGTTGGAGGCGAGGACGAGCGTGGCGTTCGGGGCGAAACGCCTGACGTGCCCGACGAGCTCGGCCTGGACCTCGTTCCAGACCTCGTACGAGGGCGCCACCGGTTCGTTGAGGAGCTCGAGCAGCACGCCCCGTCGCGCGCCGTACCGCCCGGCAAGGTGTCTCCAGACCTTCAGGCAGTCGGCGCGGTGCTCGGCCGAGCCGAAGAACGGCTGCTCGCGACGCGTGCCGTCGAGGAAGTCGTGGCCCGGGCACTTGTGGAGATCGAGGATGACCTCCAGCCCTTCGCCGAGGAGGCCGTCGATCGCGCGATCGAGGAGCGAAAGGACCTCCTCTCGCGGAACGACACCGTCTGGATCGAACGCCACCTGCCAGTCGACGGGGAGGCGGACGTGATCGAAGCCCCAGCTCTTGACTCTATGGTAGTCCTCCGCGCCGAGAAACGTGCGGAGGTGTTCGAGCGGGTTCGCGATCGTTCCCGGGTCGTTGCCCTCGACCGCGTCCTGCTGGCTGAACCACCCGCCGAGATTCACTCCCCGCATGGACGACCTCCGGGCGCTGCGCGCCGTGCCGAGGGACAGGTTCTCCTGCTCGATCCGTGAGTTCGGTGAAGGTGCGTCACCGCGCGCCGTCGATCATCGCATTTCGTGCGCGATCGAACCTGCCGGGCGGTGCTCCGGGCGGGCCGACCACCGGTTCCCCGCGAAATGCCAAGCAATGAGGACCGCACTTCGCAGGATCAGAGTCCATGACCCTCATCGATCGCGCCACGCTCGCCGGAGTGCTTGCTCTCGCCGCCTGTGCGAGCGCTCCGCCGCCCGTCACGACGTCCCCCGCCGCGCCGAGTGCCGCGCCGGCGGAGTCCGCCCGCACCGCCCCGGCGTCGTCCGGGCCGGCCGAGAAGTGGAAGATCGTCTTCGCCGACGAGTTCGACGGCCCGGCCGGCGCGCTACCGAGCCCCGACAAGTGGGTCTTCGACACCGGCGGGTGGGGGTGGGGCAACAAGGAGTTCCAGTACTACCTCAATGGCCCGAAGAACGCGTTCCAGCAGGACGGCCTGCTTCACATCGTGGCGCACAAGGGCGGCGTCGAGATGCTCGATTGCTGGTACGGGAGCTGCGAGTACAGCTCGGCCCGCATCAAGACGAAGGGCAAGTTCGCCTTCACGTACGGACGGGTGTCGGCCCGGATCAAGGTCCCGAAGGGCCAGGGCATCTGGCCGGCCTTCTGGATGCTGGGGGCCAACATCGATTCCCGGAGCTGGCCGGGCTGCGGGGAGATCGACGTCATGGAGGTGATCGGCCGCGAGCCGAGGATCTCCCACGGTACCATCCATGGCCCCGGGTACGCGGGCCCACTGGGCCCGTCGCACACGGGGAGCCCGGCGCAGGGCGAGGTGGGCGACGAGTTCCACGTGTTCGCGGCCGACTGGGAGCCGAACCGGCTCCGCTTCTACGTGGACGGGGCGCTGTACGGCACCCGCACCCCGGCAGACCTCCCGCCCGACGAGCCCTGGGTCTTCGACCACGACTTCTTCCTGCTCCTCAACGTGGCCGTGGGCGGCACCTGGCCCGGCGACCCGGATGCCTCGACGCCGTTCCCAGCCGAGATGCTCGTCGACTGGGTACGGGTCGAGGTCCGGGAATAGCGC
>JAEZXM010000100.1 GCA_023419875.1 Pseudomonadota bacterium
AGCTCGTGCGGCGCGCGATCCCGCTGGTCGCGGCAATCGACAAGCCGTGCGCGTGCCAATCAGCGCTGGCGCTCGCGATCTGGACCCATCGCGCGAAGATCCCCGCCGAGGTCCGCGAGAAGCTGAAGGTGCTCCTCGCGAGGCACATGGGCTGACGGCGGTCCCGCGGCTCAGGGCCCAGGGCCCTCGCCGGAGACGGTGGCCACATCGACGGCCCGCCGCAGCGTTCTGAGGTCCTCCACGAGCCGCGCCAGCTCGGCACGCCGGGTCTCGCCGTCAGGGGCCCGCAGTATGGACGAGGGGTGGACCGTCGCCATGGTCACCGGCGCGAAGGGCGTGGCGAGGAGCTCTCCCCGGCGCGCCGTCACCCGGAACGCCTTGCCGAGGAGCGCCTGTGCCGCGGTCGCTCCCAGACAGACCAGGGCTGCCGGTCGAACCGCGGCGATCTCGGCGAGCAGCCACGGCGAGCACGCCCGAACCTCCCCCGCGCCGGGCTTCTGATGGATCCGCTTCTTGCCGCGCGGCTCCCACTTGAAGTGCTTCACGGCGTTGGTCACGTACGCCCGGCGCCGATCGATACCGGCCGCCTCGAGGGCCGAGTCGAGGAGCCGCCCGGCGGGGCCCACGAAGGGCACGCCGGAGAGGTCCTCCTCGTTCCCGGGCTGCTCCCCCACGAGCATCACCTCGGCCCGGACCGCTCCCGCCCCGAACACGGTCTGTGTGCCGCGCTCCCAGAGCGAACATCCACGACAACCGCGGGCCGCCTCGCGGAGCGCGGTCACGGAGCGCTCGGCGGGGAGGAAGGCGCTCGCGTCCTGGGGGCCGGCGCGGGAGGAGAGTCGGGACGAGCTCGGCACGCCCTCAACTTGCGCCCGCATTCCGCGGCGGGGAGCCCATGCCGGTGAGCCGCCCTGCGTCCGTCCACCGGCCCGCCCGCGCCGCCGGCGCGCCGACCGGCAGCGCCGACCTGCCGCTGCACGGCGGGCGGGTGCCTCCCTGGCTCTTCCATCGAATGGCGCGCCTCGGGCGCGTGATCGCCGAGGCGGTCATCCTGGAGTACGGCCGCGCGGAGCTGCTGCGCCGGCTCGCCCACCCGTTCTGGTTCCAGTCGTTCGGGGCCGTGATGGGCATGGACTGGCACTCCTCGGGCATCACCACGAGCGTCGTGGGCGCGCTGCAGCGCGGGCTCGCGCCGCTGGGGCGCGAGCTGGGGCTCGAGGTCTGCGGCGGGAGGGGTCGGCACTCGCGCCGGACCCCGGACGAGCTCGTCGCCTTCGGCGAGCGCACCGGGCTCGATGGCGAAGCGCTGGCGCGCACGAGCCGCCTCGTGGCCAAGGTGGACAGCGCGGCGGTGCAGGACGGCTACGAGCTGTACCTGCACGCCTTCTTCGTCGCCGCCGACGGCGCGTGGGTGGTGGTCCAGCAGGGCATGGACGTCGCGGCCCGGCGGGCGCGCCGATATCACTGGCTGTCCGAGGGCCTGAACTCCTTCGTGGAGGAGCCGCACGCCGCCATCGAGGGCCGACCGGGCGGCGTCGTCGTGAACCTCACCGATCACCGGGCGGCGCCGGCGCGCGCCGCCCAGGTGGAGCTCGTGCGGGGCGGACCGGACCGGATCGTCCAGGCGGTCCGGCGCGGCGCGGCCCTGCCGCACCTCCAGCTCCCCGGCCGCCATGCGGTGCGGGCGGAGGACGTGGTCCTGCGCCGCCTCCACGGCGCGCTCGCCGCGGCCGCGGAGCGCGGACCGGCGGATTTCGCCGAGCTGCTGCTCACGCCGGGCGTCGGCGCGCGCACCGTGCTCTCGCTCGCGCTGGCGGCGGAGGTGATCCATGGCACGCCCAGCCGCTTCACCGATCCGGCGCGCTTCTCGCTCGCGCACGGGGGGAAGGACGGCCTCCCGTTCCCGGTGCCGATCCGTGTCTACGACGAGACGCTCCGCGTTCTGCGCCGCGCGGTGGACGGAGCGAAGATCGGCCAGGACGAGCGGCTCGCAGCCATCCGGCGGCTCGACGCGCAGGCCAGATCGCTCGAGGCGGCGGCGGCTACCCGCGGGCCGCGGTTCGAGGAGTTCCTCTCCGCCGAGCGCGCGGCGAGCCCGGCCTACGGCGGGCGCACGGTGATGGATCCGTCTCCCGCCCGGCCCGCGAGCGGAGCCCGTCCGAGCGGTCCCGCGCAGCTCGGGCTGAAGCTGCGCTGAGCTACGGCGCCTCGGTCCCGGCGCCCGGCGAGATCGGCAACGTGAGCAGGAACCTGGTGCCGCACCCGAGCGCCTCGCAGACCAGGCTCCCGCCATGAGCCTCGGCGAGCGCCTCGGCGAAGAGCACGGCCAGCTCGCGCCGCGGCGGCGAACGACGGCGGTCGTCGGCGGGGAACGACGGGTCGGCGGGGCGTGGAGCCTGCAATCCGTCGCCTTCGACGAGCACGGTGACTCTTCCCTCGGCAGCAGCAGCCGCGCTGCACCGGACGCGCCCGCCCTCCGGCGCCGCCTGCAGCGCCATCGCGAGAAGATGGAGCAGCGCCCGGACCACGCGCTCCGCGTCCCACTCGGCCTCGGGCAGGTCGGCAGCGAGGTCCACCGAGAGCTGCTGCCCACGCTCGCCCGCGCCTGCACGCAGCATGTCGACGGCCCGGGAGATCACCTCGGCCACGGGCTGGCGCGACCTCTCGAGCCGGAGGGTTCCGCCCTGGTACCGGGCCAGATCCGACAGGCCCTCCACCAGCCGGTTCATGGAGTGGATCGTGGACTCGAGTCGTGTCGCCACCGACCGCGCCTGGGACCCACGACCGGGATCCGCGAGGCGCGCCAGCCGCTGTACGCCGAGGAGCAGGGCAGAGAGCGGATTCTTGAAGTCATGGGCGAAGATCCGCGCCGCCTCGTGGAGGACATCGAGGCGGCGCTGCGCCTCCGCACCTCCCTGCGAGGGGTTCCGGGACTCCTCATCCATCGCGCGACTGTAGTCGAAGGATCGCGGGCATGGCCAGGGGACCGGGGCGGGGTGGGTCGCCGCGCTGCGACCTCTTGCGCTGCGTCTGCCCCGGCCCCGCCAGACGGCTGCCTGGCAGCGCCGGAGTGCGCTAGCGTGGCCGCCATGCCGACCCTGCTCTTCACCGGCTTCCCCGGCTTCCTGGGGAAGGAGCTGCTGCCGCGCGTGCTCGCACGGAGGACGGACGCCGAGGCCGTGTGCCTCGTCCAGGAGAAGTTCGCGGCCCAGGCTCGCGAAGCCCGCGAGACGCTGGAGCGCGCGCGCCCTCACACCGCAGGGCGCATCCGGCTCGTGACCGGCGACATCACTGCGCGCGGGCTCGGCCTCGCCCCGGGGGAGCTGCCCGGCGACGTGGTCGAGATCCATCATCTCGCGGCCCTGTACGACCTCGGCGCGGCGCGCGAACCTGCGCTGCGGGTGAACGTGGAGGGCACGCGGAACGTGCTGGACGCGGCCCAGCGGTGCCCCGCGCTCGAGCGACTCCACTACGTCTCCACCTGCTACGTCTCCGGCCGGCATCCGGGAACCTTCGCCGAGGAGGACCTGGAGGTCGGCCAGACGTTCAACAACCACTACGAGGAGACGAAATACCTCGCCGAGCGCGAGGTGCGAGCGCGGATGAAGGCCGGGCTCCCGGCCACGATCTATCGTCCCGCGATCACGGTCGGGGACGCGGCGACCGGCGTCACGCAGAAGTACGACGGCCCGTACTTCGCGATCCAGTGGCTGGTCCGGCAGCCGGGCCGGTTCGCGCTGATGCCCGTGGTCGGGGACCTCTCGGTGCAGGTGAACGTCGTTCCCCGCGACTTCGTGGTGGGCGCGATCGCCCACCTCGCCGGCCTCGTCGGCTCGGTGGGCAAGACGTACCAGCTCGCAGATCCGGCGCCGCTCACCGCCCGGGAGATGCTCGACGTGCTCGGGTCCGCGGTGGGGAAGCGGGTTCTGCGGGTCCCTCTCACGGTGAACACGGCGAAGTTCGCCATCGCGAAGGTCCCGGGCGTGTACCGGCTGCTCCGGATCCCGGCGCCGTTCGTCGACTACATGGTGCACCCGACGCGCTACGACACCCGGAACGCCTCGGGGGATCTCGCAGGCTCGGGCATCGCCTGCCCGCGGTTCACGTCGTACGCGGAGCGGATGGTGGCGTTCGTCCGGGCGAACCCCGGGGTCGGCGCCGCGGCGATGGCCTGACCCGGGCGATCAGCTCGTCAGGATCCAGAGCGGCGCGAGGTCGCCGGGCAGGCGGCGCGCGACCTCCTCCTCCTCGCTCTCCAGGAGCTGTGACCGCATCGCTCCGAACACCGCCCGCGCGTACGGCTCCGCCGCCATGCGAGAGGAGCCCAGATCTTCGGCCACCACGTCGAGGAAGCCGTCGAGCCCTGCGATCATCCGGGGCGGCCCGGCACCGTGGCGCTCGCACGGGAGGAGCCGGCCCTTGAGCGGACCGGGCAGGAGCTCCCGCAGCGGATCGAAGTGCGGGTCGCGGAGCCGGAGCGCCAGCGCGCACGCCACCGCCTCGGTCGCGCGAGCCGCCTCGGCGCGCCGCGGCAATCCCTGCCGGGCGAGCGCGTCGAGGAACGCGTGGTAGTCGGCGTCGGCCTGTGGATCGGTCTGGTGGGCCATGGCCGGACGATGAGCACGGTACGTCGAGGCGTGAAGTCGGACGCGGACCGGTGGCCTCCTCCGGAGGACG
>JAEZXM010000357.1 GCA_023419875.1 Pseudomonadota bacterium
GGAGAGAGGTTCACCTTGAGCGGGCCGACCCCGGCCACGCCGAGCGGCGCGAGGGCCTCGGAGTAGAGCTGGGTGGCGTGGGCGCGGACGAGCGGCGGGTCGTTACCGAACAGGGCGAGGAAGGCGCGCATCGCCTTCCGGCGGCGGAACACGGTGCGGAGGGGGGCGGCCGACCGGGCCACCACCGCGCTCCGGAGCTTGTTCTGGAGGTCCACCACCGCGTCGAACTGGCCCCGGAGCCGCGAGGCCACGGCGAGCGTCCCGTCCGGCCCCTCACGCGCCATCCGGTGCACGCGGGCCAGCTCCGGCAGCCCCTCGAGCAGCGGCGCATACAGTGGATCGGTCACCCATTCGATCCGCGCCTGCGGGTAGCGCGCGCGCAGCGGCTCGAGGACGCTGGTCGCGAGCACCACGTCCCCGAGGGCGCTGTAACGGATGACGAGGATGCTCGTGGGCTCGCTCCCCGCGTGACGCTCCCGGTCCGCTTCAGCGGCGGACGATCTCGGGTCCGGGGGCCTCACGCGGCGGCCTTTCCCCGGGGGAGGATCGAGAGGAGGTGGTCCACGTTGCGAGCGCTCGCGCCGCGGATGGACCCGACCGCGCGGCGGGCCATCGCCCCGAGCTCGCGGATCTGGTCGGGCCGCGAGAGGAGCTCGTCGGCCACCTTCAGGAGCTGGTCCGGCCTGGCCACCTGGATCCCGCCCCGGCCCTGCAGCACCTGCACGGAGTCCTTGAAGTTCTCCATGTGCGGCCCGAAGAGCACCGGACATCCCTGCGCCGCGGGCTCGAGCACGTTCTGTCCGCCGCGGGTGACGAAGCTTCCGCCGACGAACACGAGCGTCGCGAGCCGGTAGGCGACGGCCAGCTCCCCGATGGTGTCGAGGATCGTGACCTGCGCGTTCCCCGCCGCGGTCCCGCCGCTCCGCAGCCGCACCGAGAGCCCCGCCTCGGCCGCGAGCGCCATGAGCTTGCCCGAGCGCTCGAGGTAGCGCGGCGCGAGCACGAGCTGCAGCCCGGGGTGGCGCTCCGCGAGCCGTGCGTAGACGGCCAGCACGATCTCCTCCTCGCCCTCGTGCGTCGAGCCGGCCATGAAGACGGGCCGGTCGGGATCGAGGCCCATCTCCTCCCGGAGGGCGTCCTCCTTGCCGCCCACGTCGAGGACCAGGGCGTCGAACTTGGTGTTGCCCGTGACCCAGACCCGGTCCGGCGCGGCGCCGAGCGACAGCACGTGCTCCGCCTCCTCGTCCGAGCGCATGAGGAAGCAGTCGATGCGCCGGAGCGGGTTCCCGATCGCGCCGAAGAACGCGCGGTAGCGGGGGAGCTTCTTCGGGTCGAAGCGACCGTTGGTGAGCGCGATCCGCACGCCCGCGCGAGAGGCGGCGCGGATGAGGTTCGGCCAGATCTCGGTGTACTCGAGCACCAGGACGTCGGGCCGGAGCGCCGCCACCGCCCGGCGGGTGGCCCCCGGGAGATCGTAGGGCGCGAAGACGACCACGTCGGCCACGTCGGCGAGCTTCTTGCGCGCCATGGCGATGCCGCTGTTGGTGATGGTCGTGACCACGATGCAGCAGCCCGGCAGCCGGGCCTTGAGCTCCCGCATGACGGGCTGGAGCGAGAGGAGATCGCCGGCGCTCGCCCCGTGCAGCCAGATCCGCGGCGTGCCCTGGCCGCGCGGGAGGTCGCGGTAGATCCCGAGCCGGGCGAGCACGCCGTCCCGGAGCTTGGGATGGGTGAGGAGGATCGGAAGCCCGAGCACGAAGGCGACGTAGCTGGCGATGGCGTAGAGGACGTGCACGCTCGACGGTCCTTTACTCGATGCCGACCCCGTTGGTGAAGAGCCACGGCGCCCCGTCCCGCCAGAGCTCGAGCCGGTAGTCACCCGGAGCACAGGCGCCGCCGCAGAGCGGCGCGAGGGGAACGTGGTTCCGGCCGGGGGCGAGGGGGAGCGGCCGCTCCGCGACCGCTGCACCGTCGCGGACGAGCCGCGCCGTGACGTCCCCTGCGCCCGCCGGCACGTCGAGGTCCAGCCCGGCGTCCTCGCCGCCCGTGAACCGCACCCGCGCCACGCTCCCGCGCGCCTCGAGCACGCAGACGGCGGAGCCGTCGAGCAGCGCGTCGGAGACGGCCCTCGCGTCCGCCGCAGCCTCGCCCGTCGGCCGGACGGGCACGTGCATCGTGACCGCCGCGAAGGCTGCGCGATAGCTGGGATACCCGTGCGCATCGACCGAGCAGAGGAGCGCCCGCGCCTGCTTCCGATCGCCGGCCGCCCGCGCCCGCCTTCGCTGCTCGTCGAACCGGGCGAGCTCGCGGGTTGGGGGGGCGGCGAGATCGAGCACCGCCCGGCCGCCGTCCCACGGGAGCCGCAGCGCGCCGAGCGCGATCCGCCCGAAAGCGCGGTCCGCCAGCGCCTGGTGCCAGGAGGTGTCGTTCGAGACCACCTCGAACCCGACCCAGGGCAGGTCCTCGTCGAGCCCGCGGAACGGCCGGCGCGGGTGCAGCGGATGGGCCAGGACGGCTCGGCCGCCCAGGGTCTCGATCCTGCGGAGGGGATCGGCGGTCCTCTCTTCCCGGGTGAGGGGCCGGTCGATCCCGAGCGCGACCACGTGGCCGAGGCTCGTCGAGACCTCCTGGCCCTGCACGACGAGCACGCCGTCCTTCCAGACCTGCTCCACCGGCGTCACGACGTTGTGGTCGGTGACCACCACGAACGCGAGCCCCGTGTCGCGGGCGGCGGCGATCACCTCGTCGAGCGTTCCCAGACCGTCGCTGCGCGTGGTGTGGACGTGCCAAGCGCCGCGCATCTCGTCGGGCGCGGTCGGCACGGGATCGGCGGAGTCCAGCGCGGTGCGGACGCCGAAGGCCAGGTAGGCGACGGCCAGGATGACGGCGGTGGCGAGGGCGATCGTCCGGCGGCGGGCCAATGATCACCCGTGGCCGACGCGCGCGCCCTTGCGGTCGCCGCCGTCGTAGGCGCGATACAGGCGCGCATACTCGCCGCCTCGCGCGAGGAGCTCCTCGTGGCGGCCGGCCTCGGCCACCGTCCCACGGGAGATGACCAGGATGCGGTCGGCGTCACGAATGGTGGAGAGGCGGTGGGCGATCACGAGGGTGGTACGGCGGTGGCCCGAGTCGCCGCGCATCAGGGTGTCGAGCGCCCGCTGCACCTCGCGCTCCGCCTCGGCGGCCAGGGCGCTCGTCGCCTCGTCGAGGAGGAGGAGCGGCGCGTCCTTGAGAAACGCGCGGGCGATGGCGATCCGCTGGCGCTGTCCGCCGGAGAGGAGCGCGCCGCGTTCGCCCACCCGCGTGTCGTAGCCCTGGGGCAGCGCGCAGATGAACTCGTGTGCCTGGGCGAGCTGCGCCGCGCGCTCGACCTCGGCCAGCGGGACCTCGGGCCGGCCGTAGGCGATGTTGGCGCGGACGGTGTCGTTGAAGAGGAGCGTCTCCTGGGTGACGACCGCGACCTGCGCGCGCAGGCTGCGGAGCGTGACCTCGCGGATGTCCAGGCCGTCGATGGTGATCCGGCCCGCCGAGGGATCCCAGAAGCGCGGGAGCAGATTCGCAACCGTGGTCTTGCCGCCGCCGGAGGAGCCGACGAGCGCCACCACCTCTCCCTTGCGGAGCTCGAAGCTCAGATCGGCGAGGACGAGCCCCTTCTCCGCTCCGTAGCGGAACGAGACGCCCTCGTAGCGCACGGCCTCCCGGAACGGGGCCAGCGTACCGGTGCCCGAGTCCGGGACCTGGCTGGGGGTGTCGAGGAGCTCGAACACCCGCTCGCCCGCGACCGCGCCCTGGATGACGGTCTGCCCCTGCTGACCGAGATGTTTCACGGGGGTGTAGAGGAGGAGCACGGCCGCGATGAAGGAGAGGAACTGGTCGGGCGGGAGCGCGCCCTTCACGATCAGTCCACCCACCCACCAGATCGCCGCGGCGAGCCCGGCGGCGGCCATGATCTCCATGAGCGGCGAGGAGAAGCCGCGCGCCACGATCCCGCGGCGCATGATCCGGACGAGCCGCCCGTTGGCATCGGCGTAGCGCTTCGCCTCCCACGCCTCCGTCCCGTACGCCTGCACCACTCGGATCCCGGAGATGGCCTCCTGGGTCATCTCCAGGAGCTCGCCACCCGTCTTCCGTGCGTGCCCGGACACCTTCTTGAGCCGGCGGGCGAGCTTGACGATGGGGAAGAGCGTGATCGGAACGGCCCCGAAGGCGACGAGCGACATCTTCCAGTTCATCACGAAGCAGGTGGCGAGCATCAGCGCGACGGTGATCCCGTCGCGCAGGTAGACCACCACGGAGGTCGTGACCGCCGACTCGATGACGTTCACGTCGGCCGAGAACCGCTGCAGGAGATCGCCGGAGTGACGGCGCGTGTAGAAGGCGGGCGAGAGCTTGAGGAGGTGGGAGAAGAGGGTCTTGCGGACGTCGGCCACGATCCGCTGGCCCGCCATCGACATGAGGTAGTGCTGGCCGAAGTAGGCCACCCCCTTGAGCAGCGTCACGGCGAGGATGGCGATGGGAAGGGCGGCGAGCGCCTGCTCGCGCGTGAGGCGCGTGAGCCCGCCCTCGGTGGTCCCGACGTCGAGGAACGCGGGCAGCCGGATCACGAGGCCGCCCTCGCCTCCCCCGATCAGGAACTTGAGCGCGGGCCCGAGCAGGTAGGCGTACGCCGCCGTGCCAGCCCCGAAGACCAGCATGCACCCGATCGCAGCGAGGATGCGAAAGCGGTACGGGACTGCGAACCGGAGCAGGCGGAGGTAGGTGCGCAAGGCAGGGGATTCTAACCTACTCCTCCACCCCCTTCACCTTCCCCTCGGCGCGGCGCTTCTCGATGATCTTCTGCGCGATGTGCGGCGGCACCGGGTCGTAGTGCGAGTGCTCCATGGTGAAGTACCCGACACCCTGGGTGAGCGAGCGCAGCTCGGCGTCGTAGGTCATCGCCTCGGCGTGCGGGCACAGGGCGCGGACGAGGACGCCGCGGGGGAGCGGCTCCATGCCCTGAACCTTGGCCCGGCGGCTGTTCAGGTCGCCATCACCGCGCCCACGTACTCCTCGGGGACGCGCACCTCGAGCTTCATCACCGGCTCGAGGAGGATCGGCCGGGCTTCGAGCACCGCCTTCTTGAAGGCCATGGACCCGGCGACCTGGAACGCCATGTCGGAGCTGTCCACGTCGTGGTAGCTGCCGAAGACGAGCTTGGCCTTGAAGTCGACCACCGGATAACCGGCCAGCGGGCCGGAGCCGATCGAGCCGCGGATGCCCTTCTCGACCGAGGGGATGAACTGGCGCGGGATGGTGCCGCCGACGATCGCGTCCTCGAACTCGAAGCCTTCGCCCCGGGCCTTCGGGTAGAGCTCGATGTGGGCGTCGCCGTACTGGCCGTGGCCGCCGGTCTGGCGCTTGAACTTCCCCTGCGCCTTGGAGTTGGCGGTGATGGTCTCGAGGTAGGCCGGCGACGGCGGTGCGAGCGTGATCTCCACGCCGTGCTTGCGCTTCACGCGTTCGACCGTCACCTCGATGTGCGCCTGGCCCATGCCCTGGAGCAGGATCTCCCCGGTCTCGGCCGAGCGGGCCAGCTCGAGCGACGGATCCTCCTCGATGAGCTTGTGGAGCGCGACCGATGCCTTGTCGTCGCCGCCCTTGGCGTGCACGGCGTACGAGACCGGGCGCGTGTGCTGGCGGAACTCGGGCAGCGTCACCGAGGCGCCGGCGTCGGCGAGCGTGTCGCCGGTGCGCGCGTCCTTCAGCTTCACGAGCACCACGAACTCGCCCGGCCCCGCCTCGTCGATCTCCACGTTCTGGGCGCCGTCGGTCCGGTGGAAGTGGGCGATCCGCTCCTCGGTCCGCGTCCGGGGATTGACGAGCACCGCGTCCTTCTTAAGCGACCCGGAGAAGATGCGGACGTAGTCGATGCGGCCGGCGAAGTGATCGATGGTCGTCTTGAACACCTGCCCG
>JAEZXM010000517.1 GCA_023419875.1 Pseudomonadota bacterium
GCGATCCCGCGGACCGGGCGGCGCGCTGGGTCGCCGCCGACGCGCTGCGCGAGCTCGGCTCGGAGAAGGTGCGCGCGCGGCTGTTGACGGGCCTCGCGGCGCGCGACAACGTCCGGGCATGACCACCGGCGTCCCCACCGCCGCGCAGCGGCGCGCGATCGAAGGCACCACCGAGCGCTTCCTGGCCCAGCCGGAGGTCCTCGCTCTCCTCCTCGGCGGCTCGCTCGCGCACGGCTTCGCGACCGAGGCGTCGGACGTGGACGTCACCATCGTCGTCTCCGACGACGAGTGGTCGCGGCGGGTCGCCGAGGGCCGCACGACCTTCTTCACCCGCGAGCTCTGCGAGTGGGAGGGCGGCTACGTGGACGGCAAGTACGTCTCGCCCGGCTTCCTCGCGGAGGTCGCGGCGCGGGGGAGCGAGCCGGCGCGCTTCGCCTTCCAGGACGCGCAGGTCCTCTTCGCGCGCGACGAGGCGATCCCGCGGCTCGCGGCCGAGATCCCGCGCTACCCGGTCGCGGAGAAGGCCGACCGCATCGCCCGCTTCGCCGCGCAGCTCGAGGCCTGGACCTGGTACGCGGGCGAGGCGTTCAAGAAGGACGACCCCTGGCTCGTCTCGACCTCGATCTGCCGGGTGTGCCTGTTCGCAGGACGCATGGTCCTCGCGCACAACGAGCTCCTCTTCCCCTTTCACAAGTGGTTCCTGCGGGTGCTGGAGGGCGCGCGGGAGAGGCCGCCGGGGATGGTGGAGCGGATCCGCGCGCTCACCCGGGCGCCCTCCGCCCAGGAGGTGTCGGCGTTCGCGGAGGAGGTGCGCGGCTTCCGCGTGTGGGAGGGCGATCGGACGAAATGGCCCGTCCTCTTCATGCGCGACACCGAGCAGGACTGGCTCCACGAGAGCCCGGCGGTCGAGGCGATCTGACGATCGAGGTACGATGGGAACCATGAACCAGGGCTCTCCCGTGCCGCTCCACGTGCGCTCCACCATCATCCGCTACGCCATGATCGCGGGCGTGGTGCTCTTCCTGGCCGTGGCGACCTTCGTACGCTGGAAGATCCCGCTGTTCGGGGTCTCCGGCGGCCTGGAGCCGCTCACCTGGGCGGCGATCGCGATCGCGATCGGCGGCTTCCTCGGCTCCCGGGCGGTGGCGCGGATTCCCACGCCCTCCGACGCCGAGAAGGCGGTGACGCGGATGGTCGTTCAACTTGCGATGTGCGAGTCCGGCGGGCTGCTGGGCGGGGTCGCCTGGTTCCTCACCGGAAACCCGAAGGCGTGGTTCGCGGTGGCGATCGGTCTCTGCGGGATGGCCCTCGTGCGTCCTGTCCGCGCTCCTGCGCAGGCGAACGCATCGAGCCGGATGATGCGCTGAGTCGACGGGCCGCTCACCAGGGCAGCCGCACCGCGTCGGCGAGCAGCCTCATCGCCGGGACCATCGCCCGGTAAACCTCCGCGATCCGCTCCGGGAACCGGGGCGAGAGCGCGTCCTTCTCACGCAGTGTGAGGCCCCAGGCGAAGTCCTTCCGGCGGAGGAGCTCGTCCATCGGGTGATCCTCCGGGAACCCGCGCGGCGTCCGCTTCAGGCTCTCGCCCCAGACCTCGAGCCTCCGCATCCCGGGCGCCCCGGTGACCCGGCGCCAGGCGGCCGCCTTCGCGAGGATCGCCTTGCGGATCGCGAGCAGCGCGTCGGCCTCCGGGTGCCACACGCCGCCGCCCACGTGCACCTCGTCGGGATCGAGGCTCACGTAGTACGCCGGCCCGTGGACGTCGCGCCCCGCCTCGTGCCGGAAGTGCGCCGCGACGTTGGTCTTGTACGGCGTCTTGTCGCCCGAGAACCTTGTGTCGCGGTGGATGCGGAAGAGCGAACCGCCCACCGGGCGCGGGTCGGCGACGAGCCGCGGCGCGAGCTTCGAGAGGACCGGGGCGAATTCGGCGATGAACCGGAGCATCGGGTCGCGCACGTCGCGAAGGTAACGCTCGCGGTTGCGCGCGAACCACTCGCGGTCGTTGTGGAGCCGGAGCTCGGTCAGGAAGGTGAAGAGGGCGGGGGTGAAGCAGGCTCTTGCGGGCATGTGTGCAGTCTAGTGCCCCGCGAGGGACGTGTGCGGAGGGACGGAAGCAAGCATCTCCCCGGGCCAACCCCGACGAGGAGTGGACCATGACGTTCTTGCAGACGTACAGGAACTCCGCCTACACGCTCGTGCGCGCCGTCGCCGGGCTCATGTTCATGATGCACGGCGCCCAGAAGGTGTTCGGTATCCTGGGCGGACAGCAACCGCCCGTGGGGACGCAGATCTGGCTGGGCGGGATCATCGAGCTCGTCTGCGGCGCGTTGATCGCCGTCGGCCTCCTCACCCGGCTCGCCGCCTTCCTCGCGAGCGGCACGATGGCGGTCGCCTACGTCCAGTTCCACTGGAAGCTGCAGCTCGGCGCGGCCTTCTTCCCCGGGGTGAACCAGGGAGAGCTCGCGCTCCTGTACTCGGTCCTGTTCCTGTACGTCGCGTGCGCGGGCGGCGGCCGGTACGCGATCGACGCGCTCCTTGGCCGGCCGGGGCCGTCGTCGTCGTCGGCCCCGGAGAAGCAGCGGCTCTCGGCCTAGGGCGCGAAGCGAGGCAGCTCGTCGTTCGAAGGCGCGGTCCGTCGGGCCGGGAAACGATCCGTCGCACCCGGCCCGCGGACCGCCCGGCTTCTCCTAGCTTCGCCGGCAAGGAGAAGCCCACATGACCATCGAACGCTGCAGCTCGCTCGTCCTCTTTGCCGTCTTCAGCTTCATCACCCTCGCTCCCCTTCGGACCCGCGCCGACGAGCGCGCCGAGGCGTTTCAGGCCTTCCAGGCCGGCCTCGCCGGCGACGCGCGCGCGGCGGCCTTCGCGCTCGCCCGGTACCAGGAGCTCTCGAAGGCCGCGCCCGACGACCCCGTCCTCCTCGCCTACGCCGGCTCGGCCGCGACGATCGTCGGCCGGGACACGGCCGAGGTCGGCGAGGCCCTGAAGATCACCGAGGAAGGGCTCGCGCGGGTGGATCGCGCGGTGGCGCGCCTCGGCCCGGCGCACGATGCCCCCGGCCCGAACGGCATGCCGGCGCGGCTCGAGACCTACCTCGTCGCCGCGGGTACCTACCTCGGCGTGCCGGACGAGGTGTTCCACCGGCGCGGGGACGCGAGGGCCGTGCTCTCGAAGGCAACGGCGCACCCCGCGTTCGCGCACCTGCCCCCGGTCGTCCGCGCGGAGTTCGCGCGGCTCGAGGCGGAGCTCGCCCGGATGTCGAGGTGAACGCTGCAGCCCCAGGCTCCCGGCCGCTCCGGCGGCCGGGGGCGGCCGTACCGGAGCGCCGTGGTGCCGGCTCGTCGCGGCCTGGGCTATGTTCTTCGTCGGCGCGGATGGGTCGTTCCGAGGAGTGACATGTTCCGCTCGCAACGCCAGTGCAGCCAGGCAACGCGCGGCCAGGCGACCGCGCGGGAGCACTGGAAGCTCTACCGGGCTCTCCCGATCGTGGTCGTCACCGGGACCGTCATCGCCGGATTCTTGTGGGCCGTCACCGGTTGGCCCTTCCGCGACACCTTCATCCACTCGCAGTCGATCGGGCTCTCCACGCTCTGCCTCTACTACGCGGCCAGCCGCTGGATCCTCCGGGGCGCGAGCGAGTGGGTGATCGCCGCCGTCGGCATCTCGATCGGCTCGGCCCTGGGGACGGTCCTCGCCATGCTGGCCACCGGCACGAGCCCGCTCCGCCTCCTGGACGCCGACTATCCCACGCTGCCCGTCGTCGCCGCCGCCGCGGTGTTCGGCGTGCTCGTCAGCGTCGGCTTCCTCCTCGGAGGGAGGATCCAGGCGAACGAAGCGATCCTTCGCGAGGAGCAGCTCCGCCGCGAGGCGGCCGGGCGGGCGCTGGCCGAGGCCGAGCTGAAGCTCCTGCAGGCGCAGATCGAGCCGCACTTCCTGTTCAACACGCTCTCGCACGTGGTCCAGCTCGTGGACGGCGACCCGGCGGGCGCCAGACGGATGCTGCTCAACCTGACGAGCTACCTGCGGGGCTCGCTCCGGCGCACCCGGGCCGGAGCGACCACGCTCGGCGAGGAGCTGGACCTCGTCCGCGCCTACCTCGAGATCCAGGCGGTCCGGATGCGGGAGCGCCTTCGCTGGACGCTCGACTGCCCCGAGGCGCTCCGCGATCACCCGCTGCCGCCGCTGCTCCTGCAGCCGCTCGTCGAGAACGCGATCCGCCACGGCCTCGAGCCGAGGCCGGGCGGGGGCGGCATCGTGGTGACCGCCGGGCGCGAGGGCGACGCGCTCGTCCTCGAGGTGCGGGACGACGGAATGGGGATCGATCCGCACCGCCCGCCCGGTGTGGGCCTCGCCAACGTGCGGGAGCGGGTACGGGCCATCTCCGGCGGAGCGGGCAGCGTCACCTTGCGGCCGGTCGAGCCGAGCGGCCTCTGCGTCCGGATCGCGCTCCCCTGGGACGCCTCCGCGCTCGCGCCCCGGGCGCCCGGAACGGCCGCGGCGCCGGAGGTGGCGCCGTGAACCCGCCCACCGCGCTCCTCGTCGACGACGAGGCCGGGCTGCTCGCGCTGCTCCGGCGGGCGCTCGCCGCGCAGTGGCCCGAGCTGCGCGTCGTGGGCGAGGCGCAGGACGGCGAGGCGGCGCTGGAGAGGTTCGAGGAGCTCCGCCCCGACGTCGTCTTCCTCGACGTGCAGATGCCGGGGCTCGGCGGCCTCGAGGTGGCGCGGGCGCTGGCGGGCCGCTGCCACGTCGTCTTCGTCACCGCCCACGAGCAGTACGCGGTGCAGGCCTTCGAGCACGCGGCGGTGGACTACCTCCTGAAGCCGGTGGACGAGGAGCGGCTCGCGAAGACCGTGGAGCGGCTCCGGTCGCGGCCGACCTCGCCGCCGCCCGACCTGGCTGCGGTGGTGGACGCGCTGGCGAGTCGGCTCCAGCCCGCGAGCCCGCGTTTTCTCGAATGGCTCCAGGTGCAGGTGCGCCAGGACCTCGTGCTGGTAGCGGTGGACGACGTGGACCTCTTCCAGTCGTCGGAGAAGTACACGCTCGCCCTCGCCGGCGACGACGAGTGGGTGATCCGGACGCCGCTCAAGGAGCTCGAGGCGTCGCTCGACCCGGCCCGGTTCTGGCGGGTCCACCGCAGCGCGATCGTGCGCGTGGCGGCGATCGCCCGGGTCTCCCGCGACGAGGGCGGACAGCCGATCGTGCACCTCCGGCGCGGCGGACGGAGCGTGCCGGTGAGCCGGGCGTGGGCGCACCGGTTCAAGCAGATGTAGCCTCGTCGCTGCGTCAGCCGGCCAGGGTATCGTTCGCGGCCCATGTCCCTCTTCCCCGCCCGCTTCCTGGTCTTCTCGGACGGCTCCTCGCTCGTGAACCCCGGCGGCCCGGGCGGTACCGGGTTCGTGGTGCTCGACCGCTCGCGGCCGGCGGTCCGCTTCGGCGGCACGCGCTGGGTGACCGATGGCGCGTTCGCGGTCACCAACAACCGGATGGAGCTGCGCGCGGTGCTCGAGGCGCTCGGAGGGCTCCCGGACGGCGAGGAGGTCGAGGTCGTCTCCGACTCGCAGTACCTCGTGAACGCGCTCTCGAAGTGGATTCACGGCTGGCGGAGGAAGGGCTGGCGCACGGCGGCCGGCGAGCCGGTCCTGAACCGCGACCTGATCGAGGCGATCGATGCGCGCGGCCGGTCGCTCGCGATCCGCTACGCCTGGGTCCGCGGCCACGACGGCCACGCGGTGAACGAGGTGGTGGACGGCCTCGCCCAGGCCGCCGCGCGCGGGATCGCCGGGCCGGGCGAGGACGAGGTGGTGTCGGCGCTCCGGGCGGAGGGCTTCCTCCGGCCGCAGACGACGACGTGAAGACCGTCCCTGTCGTCGCTGGACGTATGTCCTCGGTTGCGGCTGCCGGCCAGCTTCACCGGCGATGCGGACCCGGCCCGTATTGCCACCGCCAGGGCGTGCGCCAGGAGCCGGCGCGGTACCAGCCGAAGCGCCACGGGCCCGCAGGGCCGAACCTCGGCCTGGGCCCTAGGCCCCACACCCACGGTGCATCGATCCAGTCCCACCCGAGGCGCGGGAGGTACACGTAGGCCTGAGGCCGGCCCCTGCCGCTCGGCGGCGCGTACCAGTATGCGTCGTCGTGCGCCATCCAGAGCCATCCGTACTGGCGCGTGAACACCCATTGCCCCGTGGGGACCGCGCGCGCGTCGGACGCTCCGCGCTCGGGACCTGGTTCGCGCCGGGACGCTCCCGGCACCGGATCCGCGGTCGCCGGAGCGGGAGGCGCGATCTCCTCGTCTTGCCACTGCGGCGAGGGTTCCTCGTCCGGTCCGGATTCGCGCCCGGGAGGCGCGTCGCCCTCGTCCCCGTCGATGATCACCGGAGGCACGAGCGGGCGGTCGGGGACCGGATCGGGCGTGACGACCGGGCCCCTCGTGGCGCCCGGCGGTGGGGCAGGCTTTCGCGGCAGGAGCCCCGGTGGTGCGGCGAGGAGCAGGACGAGCGCGAGGGTGGTCATGGTGTTCGGAGTAGCAAGGCGGCTGCCGCGACGGACGCCGGTGAGGACCGGGCGATGTCGCGGGGTTGGCGGGCCGGGCGGGACATGTTCGAGTGAAGGCGTCACCACACGGTGCCTGGGGCGCCCAACCCGATCAGGAGGGCTTCGGCCTGGCCTCCCGAGAACTGCGGTAGGTTCGCGGCGTGAAGATCTCCATCCTGCTCGGCCACCCGCGCCCCGACAGCCTCAATCACGCGCTCGCCCACGCCGCGGCCGACGCCGCGCGCGCCCTCGGCCACGACGTGCGATTCCACGATCTCCAGGCGGAGGGCTTCGACGCGGTGCTCCCCGCCGGCGAGGAGCCGGCGGGCGCGCCGCTCCCGCCCGAAATCGAGGTTCACTGCAAGGAGATCGCCGAGGCGGACGGGATCGCCGTCGTCCACCCGAACTGGTGGGGGAAGCCCCCCGCGATCCTGGCCGGCTGGATCGATCGGGTGCTCCGTCCGGGCGTGGCCTACCGCTTCGACCCGGGCGACGGCGGGGAGGGCGTGCCGGTGGGGCTCCTCAGGGCGCGCAGCGCCATCGTGCTCAACACGTCCAACACGTTCCCGGAGCGCGAGGCGCGCGTCTTCGGCGACCCGCTGGAGCGGATCTGGAAGGACTGCATCTTCGGTCTCTGCGGCGTGGCGCGGGTCGAGCGCCGCATCTTCGGAGTGGTGGTGACGAGCACGCCGGCGGAGCGCGCGGGGTGGCTCGCCGAGGTGCGGGCGCTCGTCGAGCGCCACTGGCCTCGGGAACGGTGAGAAGCGGGCGTTCAGCCCGACGGAGCTGGCCGCGGCGCGCGCGGCGCTCGCGAGCCTACGGGGCCTGAGCGACGTCGTGCAGGTGGGGTCCGGCCCGGTCGTGCGGCTCGTCGGCGCCGACCTGCAGCTCGACGATGGGAAGACCGTGCACGCGACGGGAGCGCTGCACGTGGTCGTGGACGGCGCGCTGACGGTGGACGTGGCGACGAACACGACGACAACGGTCGGCGGCAACCTCGTGAACACGATCGCAGGGGGCAGCTCCACCGCGGATCCACCCGGGTGCAGGCGAGCGGCCTGCTCGTGCTCCAGGGCTCGAACGGCCAGGTGCCCTGAGGCCCCCCGACCGTCATCCCACCCCGGCCGCGACCCCCACTCGCGCGACCGTGCCCCCGGTCATGCGGACCAGCTCGGCCGGGGTCAGCGAGAAGACCGCGTGCGGGTGGCCGGCGGCCGCCCAGATCCGCTCGTGGCGCAGGAGCTCCTCGTCCACGACGGCGACGACCGGGTGGTCATGCCCGATGGGCGGAACGCCGCCGATCGCGAATCCCGTCGTCTCGCGCACGACCTCGGCGGAAGCGCGACCGATCCGCTCGCCCACCACCGCCGCGACCGCCCGTTCGTCCACGCGATGGCTCCCGCTGGCCGCCACCAGGACCGCGCGCCCGCTCGGCTGGGCCTGGAAGAGGAGCGACTTCACGATCTGCCCGATGTCGCAGCCCACGGCCGCCGCCGCCTCGGCCGCGGTCCGGGCGGAGTCCGGGAGCTCGACGACGACGTTCTCGAACCCGGCCGCGCGGAGGGCGTCCTGGACCTTCTGGGCGCTCGGCTCGAGGGGCATTGCGGCAGTGTAGGCGGTCGACGTCTCGCGTGCGAGCCGATCGGTGGAGGTGGGCCAGTGCCGGTCGCAGGGGTGCGCCGCCCATCGCTGTGAGCGTACCGCGCCGGCCCTGCACCGGAGTTTGGGACTGTGGTGAGTGCTGCGTACGATACCATCGAGCCCCTCGGAGGCTCGCTCCGATCCGCTCACCTCGGGAGGCATCATGAAGAGGAACCGGCTTCACGGATGGTCATTGGTCGCGGTCCTGGCGCTCGGATGTGGTGGCGGTGGCGGAGGAGGAGGTGGTGGTGGTGCGATCCGGGCCATGGGAGGCGCCGGGTCGGCGGGCAACGGCGGGCAAGGTGGGTCGATACAGATCGTGTCCCCGAGCGGAGGCGACCTCGTCATCGGCGACGCGCAGCCGCCCTCGCTCGAGGCGCCCGACATCGCCTCCCCCGACCTGGGCGCGAACCCACTCACCATCGACGGTGAGGTCACGCTGGACCCACTCACCCCGGTCCTCGGCGACGACGGCGAGACCGAGGCAACAGGGCTCTGGGTGACCGACGGCGCGCTGCTCCGGGTGGACACGAGCGAAACCCCGGGACTGATCCTGAGCTTCCCCGCCGGGATCAGGATCGATGGTGCGCTGGAGCTTCATCCCCAGCTCACCGATTCCGGAGGATTCCTGGGGCTCAACACCCCGGGACGAGCGGTCGTCACCGGCGTCATCGACACCTCCGGGCTGGAGGGCGGCGGCACCGCGGCGGTGATCAGCCTCGTCGCCACCGAGGCCCTGTGGGTCCGCGGGGAACTCCGCGCTCGAGGCAGCGAGGGAGACGTAGGCGGTAGGGGAAACATGGTGATTCTCCAGTCGGATGGGCCCGTCGTGTGCAACGCATCGATCGACACGAGCGGAGGACGGGGGCTCGTGGAAGCGGGCGGGGACGCCGGCCCGATGCAGCTCCTCTCCGGCCCCGAGAGCCCGATCCACCTCTCCGGGAGGGCGACGGCGGTGGGCGGTGACGGCGGCACCGCGGGTGGTCTGGGTGGGATGCTCATCCTCCAGGGCCAGGCCGTGTTCAGCTCCGCCCCGGTGGTCGCTCCGGGAGGAACGGCGATCACCGATGGTACAGGCGGTAGAGGTGGTGGGGTCGTAACCACGGCGTCGAACGGCCCGGTCGTCTTCACCGGGAGCGTCACCGCACCCGGGGGCGGCGGGGCCGGCGAGGGCGAGGGCGCGGTGGGCGGCCTGGGCGGCCAGGTCCGGATCATCGCAACCGGAAGCGGCCCAGGCCCGCTCGCCTTCGTGAGCGGGGAGATCGAAATCTCGGGGGGCACCGGCCCCGCGGGCGGCCAGGGAGGGGAGATCCTCGTCGTCGGTGTGCTCCCCCCATCGCCCACCGCTCCGCTCGAGGGTCCGGCCGTCGCCATGCCGCGATTTGCCGCCATCGACGTCTCCGGTGGCGGTGGATCTGCCGCGGGAGGGCGGGGTGGCTCCATCCTGGTCTTGAACTCGCCGGTCGTGATCGAGGAGCAGACCTATGCCGGCGAAACGTCGGTCGAGGCCGATCTCCTCTCGGCGGGTGGCTCCGGCGGGACGGGCGACGGCGGACAGGGTGGGGTCGTGATGGTCCAGGTCGAGGACCTCGCGTGCCGGGATCTCTCCGCGGACGGCGGGTCGTCCACCGATGCGACCGGTGGCGCCGGAGGGTCGGTCCAGATCCTGGCACCCCGCGGGAAGGTGACCTACGACACCGCCAGGGCCACGGGCGGCCCCGGCGCGATCGCTCAGGGGGAGGATGGCTCGGTCTTCGTCCAGAGCTCCGAGCTCTACATCACGGCCCAGGGTTCCGGGCCGTAGGCGTCCTCGAGGTTCCCGCGGGTGGCGCGCCATCCGCGGGAACCACCTCGTCGCTCGCCCGTCACCCGCGAAGCTCCGCGGTCGTCCGCTACTGGCAGCTCGGCGGCGTGCTGGAGATCGTCACCTTCACGAGCCGCGTCTGCGAGTTCCCCGCGCGCGCGATCTCACGGACGCGCTCGCAGCCGCAGACGCCCTGCCCGAACCGCGTGTAGCCGCAGACGCCCTGGGGCGAGCGCGCGCAGGCGGCGGGCTCGAGCTGCGGGACCGCGGCGCCGAACCCCTCGGTGATGAAGAACTGTGAGCCGTTGGTGTTCGGGCCCGCGTTGGCCATCGCCAGCACGCAAGGCTTGTCGAACAGGATCGTCCCCGGCTTCGGGAGCTCGTCCGCGAACTGGTAGCCGGGGCCCGACGCACCGAAGGGGAGGCTCCCCGCCGAGGTCGCGCCGAGCGCCGCGTTCCGGGTGGCGGGATCGCCGCCCTGGATCATGAAGCCGGGGATCACCCGGTGGAAGAGCAAGCCGTCGAAGTAGGCGCCCTTCCGCCGCTTCCCGGTGAGCGGATCGGTGAACTCCTTCTTCCCGGTCGCGAGCTCGACGAAGTTCGCCACGGTCTTGGGCGCCTCGCCGGGGAGGAGCTTCACGCCGATCTTCCCGCGCGACGTCTCGAAGACGGCGTAGACGTCCTTGCCGGCAACGGGCTTCTTCTCGGCAGCGGTCACAGTCGGCGCGAGCGCGACGGCCGCGAGCGCGGCCGCGATCAAGGTGGTCGTTCTCATGGCGGTGGATGCTAGCCGCGAGCCGCCCCGGCGCAAGGAAAGAGGAGTCCCCGGACGTGCCGTCGTTCTGAAGCCGGCCCGGCCCACCGCCGTTACACTGTCCTCCCATGGACCACCGACCCCTCGGCCGAAGCGGCCTCCTCGTCAGCGAGATCTCCTACGGCAACTGGATCACCCACGGCTCCCAGGTGGAGAAGGACGCGGCGATCGCCTGCGTGAGGGCCGCGCTCGACGAGGGCATCACCACCTTCGACACCGCGGACGTCTACGCCGCGACCAGGGCCGAGGAGGTGCTGGGCGAGGCGCTCGCCGGCGAGCGCAGGCAAGGGCTCGAGATCTTCACGAAGGTGTACTGGCCCACCGGCCCCGGCCGGAACGACCGCGGCCTCTCGCGCAAGCACGTCGTCGAGTCGATCCACGGGAGCCTGCGCCGGCTCCGCACCGACTACGTCGATCTCTACCAGGCGCACCGCTACGACTACGAGACGCCCCTCGAGGAGACGATGACCGCGTTCGCCGACCTCGTCCGGCGGGGGAAGGTCCTCTACGTCGGGGTCTCGGAGTGGACGGCGGAGCAGATCGAGCGCGGCGCGGCGCTGGCCCGCGAGCTGCGGATCCCCTTCGTCAGCAACCAGCCGCAGTACTCGATGCTCTGGCGGGTGATCGAGGCGGAGGTCGTCCCCGCGAGCGAGAAGGCGGGTCTGAGCCAGATCGTGTGGTCCCCCATCGCGCAGGGCGTCCTCACCGGGAAATACCTCCCGGGAAAGCCGCCCCCGGGCGGGAGCCGGGCGACGGATCCCTCGGGCGCGCAGTTCATCGCGAGGTTCCTCGAGGACGACGTGCTCACGCGCGTCCAGAAGCTCGCGCCGATCGCGCGGGAGGTCGGGCTGACCATGGCCCAGCTCGCGGTCGCCTGGGTGCTCCAGAACCGGAACGTCGCCTCCGCGATCGTCGGCGCCTCCCGGCCGGAGCAGGTCCGCGAGAACGTGAAGGCGGCGGGGGTGAAGCTGGACGGCGCCGTCCTGCGGCGGATCGACGAGGCCCTGGGCGACGTGGTGGTGCGGGATCCGAGGAAGACGAGCAGCCCGGCGAAGCGGCCTTGAGCCGGGCGGTCAGTTCCCCGGGTCCGACCCCGGCTCGTCCGCCTCGTCCTCCTCGACGTCGGGGCCCGGCGGGAGCCGCTCGATCCGCGCGCGCACGAACGCCTCGTGCTCGACCTCCTCGTCGCGGAGCTCCGCGAAGAGGGCGCGCACCTCGGGATCGCCGACGTGCGGGAGCGCCTGCTCGAAGAAGTCGCGCGCCTTCTGCTCGGAGGAGAGCGCGATCTCCATCGCCTGCCGCGGGGACATGAACACGCGCGCCGCGCCCAGATCGGGGGCCTCGACCTCGTAGAGCATGTCGCGGGTGACGGTCCGGGGCGCGGCGCCGAAGAGCGCGCGGCGGCGCAGCGAGAGCTGTTCCCCGTGCTTCGCCTCGCTCGCAGCCATGAACCGGAAGGCGTCGGCGGCGTCCCCGGCGTACCGGCCGCCGACCTGCTGCGCGAGGGTGAGATACCGCTCGTGCGCCTCCTCCTCGATGAGGATCGCGAGGTCGAGGGCGTCCTTCACCGTGAGCGTCTCGAGGCGGACTCCGGGCAGGGCGTCGGACACGGGCGACCTCCTCCCGAGGTTCCTAACGGCCGCCCGGCGGGCGAGCACGCTTCACTTCGCCGCCGCCCCGAGCGCGGCGGCGATCTCCGGCAGCCGCTCGCAGGCGGTGCCGCGGACGAAGAACCCGCGCTCCGAGCGGGCCGCCAGCTCCGCGAACGGGTTCGGCTCCGGGTTCACGTCCACGAGCGCCGCCCCGTGGTGGAAGGCGATCCGGCCGATCTGCGAGGGCAGGTTGGTCGCGCCGCTCGTGCCGACGACGAGCAGGAGGTCCGCCTCGTCCGCGGCGCGGAGCGCGCTCTCCATCCGGTAGTACGGCTCGTCGTAGCACTCGTCGAACCAGAGCACGTGCGGCCGGAGCCAGTCACCGCAGCGCCGGCAGGTGAGGCGGTCGCGGTCCTCCGCGCCGAGCGGGTCGCCCGCGCCACGTGCCGGGAAGGAGGGCAGATCGAGCAGCCCGGCGCCGCACTCGGCCGCGCAGCGGACGTAGGCGGCGTCGCCGTGGATCGCGAGAACGCGCTTCGAGCCCGCCCGCCGGTGCAGGCCGTCGATGTTCTGCGTGACGAGCGTGAACCGCTCACCGAGCGCCGCCTCGAGCCGCACCAGCGCGTCGTGGCCGGCGTTGGGCAGGGCCTCACGGCACACGCCGAAGCGGTAGAGGTACCAGCGCCAGACCTCGTCCGGAGCGCGGTCGAACATCTCCCGCGTGGCCATCTCCTGCGGCATGTAGTTCCGGGAGCCGACCACCCAGTACCCCTCGGACCCGCGGAAGGTGGGGATGCCGCTCTCGGCGGAGATGCCGGCGCCGGTCAGCGCGAGGACGCGCCCGCGCGAGCGCCGCACGTCCTCCAGGATGTTCGCCAGCTGCCGTTCCATCGATCGCGCCCGGGCCGGCCCCGGTCACCGTCCGTCGCGCGCCCGGAGCGCGTCGAGGAGCTCACGCTCGGTGATGACGCCCTTCCTGAGCAGGAGGCGGATGAGCACGGCGATCGCCTGCGTGGGCTTGAGCGTCTCGGGCTGGGCGGGGCCCCCCGCGGCGAGCTGCGCGAGCGCCGCGAGCACCGCTCGCTCGGACTGGGAAAGGTCGGCGGGGCTCCCGTCCTCCGGCAGCTCGAGCTCGCCGGTGATGGTCGCGAGCTCCTCTTCCATCTCCGGCGCCGCGGGCCGGGGCTGCTGCGCCGGCGCCGGAGCGGGTGCCGCTGGACGCGGCCGGGCCACGGGCGCAGGCGTCGGAAT
>JAEZXM010000132.1 GCA_023419875.1 Pseudomonadota bacterium
AGGTGGAGCAGCCCCTTCGATTCACCTCCGACGCGCTGCCCGGGAAGTCGTTCGAGGGGAAGGTGTCGTTCATCAACCCCACCGCCGACGAGTCCAGCCGGACGGTGAAGGTGAAGGCGGAGATCCCCAACGACGACGGCGCGCTCAAGCCCGGCCTCTTCGTGCAGGGCCGGGTGATCACCGGCCGGCGCACGGGGGTCCTGATGGTGCCGCGCACCGCCCTGGTCTCCTGGGATCCCGCGGCCCGCACCGCGGCGGTGTTCGTCGTCGAGGGCGGGGCGGCGAAGCGCAAGGCCATCCGGACGGGCGCGGTCTCGGGCGACGCCGTCGAGGTGGTCGAGGGGCTCGCGGCCGGCGAGGAGGTCGTGACCCGCGGCGGGTTCAACCTCCGCGAAGGCGACAAGGTGCGCAGCAACGCCGAGCAGGGGGCCTGAGCGACATGTTCCTCTCGAACCTCTCCATCAAGCGGCCGGTCTTCGCGACCGTGCTCATGCTCACGCTGGTGACGCTGGGGATCTTCTCGTACCGGCGCCTCGCCATCGACATGTTCCCGGACATCGAGATCCCGGTGATCACCGTGGTCACGATCTACCCCGGGGCCTCGCCCGAGACCGTCGAGCGCGAGGTGACGAAGAAGCTCGAGCAGGCGCTCAACCCCATCGCCGGGGTGAAGCACGTCTACTCGACCTCGCGCGAGGGCGTCTCGACGCTGATCGTCGAGTTCGACCTGGAATCGAAGATCAACGACGTCTCCCAGGACGCGCGCTCCAAGATCGCCGCCATCCGGAACGATCTCCCCCAGGCGATCGAGGAGCCGGTGATCCAGAAGTTCGACATCGGTGGGATGGCGATCGTCAGCCTCGCGGTCCGTTCGAGCCAGCTCACCCCGCGCGAGCTCACCACCCTGGTCGACCGCCGGGTGAAGCGGCGCCTCGAGAACCTCCCCGGCGTGGGCAAGATCGACCTCGTCGGGGAGACGAAGCGCGAGGTGGCGGTGGAGCTCGACCCGGCGCGGCTCGACGCGCTCGGCCTCGGGGTGGACGAGGTGATCGCCGGCCTCTCCGGCGAGAACGTGAACACGCCGCTCGGCCGCATGGACCGCGGCGGCCAGGAGACCCCGATCCGCATCGCCGGGAAGCCGCGCGAGGTGGCCGGCTTCTCCTCGATGGTGGTGGCCCGGCGCGAAGGCGTGCCGGTTCGGCTCGGCGAGGTGGCCGAGGTCCGCGACGGCGTCGAGGAGCAGCGCAAGCTGGCGCTCGTGAACGGCGAGCCGGCCGTCGTCATCGACGTCTTCAAGCAGTCGAAGGCCAACACCGTCGGCGTGGTGGACGCCGTGAACCGGGAGATCGCGAAGCTCCGGGGCGAGCTGCCGCCCTCGGTCGAGATCCAGCTCGTGCGAGACGGTTCGGTGATGATCAAGGACTCCGTCCACGACGTCACCAACACCCTCCTCATCGGCGCGCTCCTCACGGTCCTCATCGTCTTCTGCTTCCTCAACTCCTGGCGCTCGACGGTGATCACCGGCCTGACGCTGCCCATCTCCGTCATCTCGTCCTTCATCGCCATGTACTTCCTGGGCATGACGCTGAACGTGATGACGCTCATGGCCCTCTCGCTCGCCATCGGCCTCCTCATCGACGACGCGATCGTGGTCCGCGAGAACATCGTGCGCCACCTGGAGCACGGCCAGGACCACATGACGGCGGCGCGCGACGGCACCGCCGAGATCGGACTGGCGGTGCTCGCCACGACGATGTCCATCGTGGCGGTGTTCGTGCCGGTGGCCTTCATGAAGGGGATCATGGGCCGCTTCTTCTTCCAGTTCGGCATGACGGTCGCCTTCGCCGTGCTGGTCTCCCTCTTCGTGTCCTTCACGCTCGACCCGATGCTCTCCTCGCGCTGGGTCGATCCCGACGTCGAGCGCACCGGGCACCGGCACGTCGTCGCCCGCGCGCTCGACCGGTTCAACGGCTGGTTCGACCGGACGGCGGATCGGTACAAGGCGGTCATCGGCTGGGCGCTCGACCACCGCAAGGCGGTCGCCGCGCTCGCCACGGTGGCATTCCTGGGCGGCGTGACCTCGTTCGGGATGCTCGCCTCGGAGTTCATGGCGCCCGACGACCAGGCCGAGTTCCAGATCCGGTTCAAGACCGCGCCCGATGCCTCGTTCGAGGAGACCCGCAACCGGGTGGACGCCGTGCTCGGCGCGCTCCGGTCCATGCCCGAGGTCCAGCACACCTACGCGTCCATCGGCGCCGGAGACATGGGCACCGTCCGCGACGCGCGGGTCTACGTGAAGCTCGTGGACAAGAGCGAGCGGGCCAAGCACTCCACCGTGCTGGCCGCTGATGCGCGCAAGCTCCTCGAGGGCATCGCCGGCATCGTCCCCTCGATCGAGATGCAGACCGACGCCATGTCCGAGAAGCCCATCATGGTCTCGATCCGCGGCGAGGAGATCCCCCTCCTCAAGAAGTACGCGGCCGAGCTCAAGGACGCGGTGTACCGCATCCCGGGGGTGGTCGACCTCGAGCTCACGCTCGAGCTGGACCTCACCGAGTATCGTCTGATCGTGAACCGTGAGCGGGCCGCGGACGTCGGCCTCACCACGCCCGCGATCGCACGGACGGTGGGAGCGCTGATCGGCGGCCAGGCGGTCACCACCTACGAGGACGAGGAGGGCGAGGCGGTGGACGTGCGCGTGCGGCTCCCCCTCGAGATGCGGCGCGACGTGAGCCAGATCGGCGACCTCCGGGTGGCGGTGCCACAGGGGTTCGGTGGCGCACCGGCGCTCGTCCCGCTCTCGGACCTGGTCCGGTCCGAGCGCACCACCACGCCCTCCGAGATCTCGCGCCGCGACCTCTCGCGCGAGGTGCTCCTCAGCGCCAACCTCGACGGCGTCCCGCTGGGCACGGCGGTGGCGAAGATCCGGGAGGCGGCGGCGAAGATCCAGATGGCGCCCGGCTACGAGGTCTTCTACCCGGGCGAGGCCGAGCGGATGGAGGAGAGCTTCGGGTACATGTTCGAGGCGCTCATCCTCGCGATCCTGTTCGTGTACCTGATCCTCGCGGCCCAGTTCGAGTCGTTCATCGACCCGCTCTCGATCATGCTCTCCCTGCCGCTCGCCATCGTGGGCATGGCCGGGACGCTGCTCCTCACCGGTGACACCCTCTCCATCATGACGTTCATCGGGCTCATCCTGCTCATGGGCCTCGTGACCAAGAACGCCATCCTGCTCGTCGACTACACCAAGGTGCTCCGGCGCCAGGGCGTGGATCGGCGCACCGCGCTCGTCACCGCCGGCCGCACCCGGCTCCGGCCGATCCTCATGACCACGCTGGCCATGATCTTCGGCATGCTGCCCCTCGCGCTCGGCCTCGGCCAGGGCGCGGAGATGCGCGCGCCGATGGGGCGGGCGGTGATCGGCGGGCTCATCACCTCCACCGTGCTCACCCTGGTGGTCGTGCCCGTCGTCTACACCATCTTCGACGACTTCGCCGGCTGGATTCACCGGACGTGGAGCAGCGCCAACGCCGTCGAGCAGGATGCCCACAAGCCACCGGCGCGGATCGGCCTCGGCGTCCTGCTCCTCGCCAGCCTGGCCGCTCCGGCCTGGGCGGCGGAGCCCGCCGCCGTCGCGCCCGCCCCGGCCCCGGCGGTGCTCGTGCTCACCCTCGAGGACGCGGTCCGGATCGCCACCGAGAAGAACCGGGACGTGGAGAAGGCCCGCGCCTTTCGCGAGTGGGTCCAGGGCAAGTACGTCGAGGAGCGCTCCGCGGCGCTGCCGTTCGTCGTCGCCCAGGCGAGCGTGAGCCGCTCGCGCGACGACGCGACCGCGGAGCTCACCAACGGTTTCCAGCCTCCCGACACCACCTCCCGTGACGTGGGCGTGACGCTGTCGCAGCCCCTGTTCACCTGGGGCAAGGTGGGGGCCGCGATCCGCGCCGCGCGCGAGGGCATCGCCGGCGCCGAGGATCAGCTCGATCACTTCCGCCAGGCCGCGGTGCGGGACGTGACCGCGGCCTTCTACGAGGTCCTCTACTCGAAGGAGCTCCTGGCCATCGCGCGCGACACCCTCGCGCAGCGCCGCCGTCAGCTCCGCGAGGCGCAGGGCCGCCACGACCTCGGGACCGCGACCGACTACGACGTGCTCGCCGCACGCGTCGCCCTCGAGAACCAGGAGCCCGAGGTGCTCCGGGCCGAGGCCGCGGTGACGCTCGCCCGCGACCAGCTCCGGCTGGTGCTCGCCGAGGAGCAGGACGTCGACGCGTCCGGCCGCCTCGCTGCACCGGCGTCCGAGATCCCGGGCCTCGAGGACGCGGTCCGGACGGCGCTCGAGCGGCGCCCCGACCTGCGCGGCCTCGTGCGCACCGTGAAGGTCCGCAAGGAGCTCGTCCGGATCGTGAACGCGGGCGACAAGCCGCGCATCGACGTCCACGCCGGGGCGGGCTGGCGCTGGGTGGACACCGGCCCGGGCCCGACCGGCGGCAGCGGCGACGGCAAGAACTGGTCGGCGGCGGTCGTGCTCACCTACCCGTTCTTCGACGGCCTCGCCACGCGCGGCCGGGTCCAGCAGGCGCGGAGCGACGTGCGCACCGCCGAGATCGACGTGGCGCAGGCCCAGGACGGCCTGCGCGCCGAGGTCCACGCTGCGATCGAGCAGGCGCGGGTCGCGGAGCGGATCGTCCGAGGGCTCGACGGTACCGTGGTGCAGGCCCGGCGGCTGCTCGCCATGGCGGAGAAGGGCCAGGAGCTCGGGGTGAAGACGCGGCTCGAGGTGGACGACGCGCTCCTCAACCTCCGCCTCGCCGAGGCGAACCTCGCCCGCGCCCGGCGAGACTCCCTGGTCGCGCTCACGAATCTGAAATACGTGCAGGGGACGTTGTGACGCTTGCGCTGCCGATCGCGCTGCTCGCCGGCGGCCTCCTCGCCCAGGCACCGCGGTCAGCGACGCACGACGCGTTCTTCCAGCGCCTGGTCGCCGCCGCCGTGGACCGCGCGAAGGTGAAGGTCCGCTACGTCCCCGACTACGTCCGCATCCCCTACCCCGGCGGCGACGTCCCCGCCGACACCGGCGTGTGCACCGACGAGGTGATCCGCGTCTACCGGAAGCTCGGGATCGACCTCCAGAAGGAGCTGCACGAGGACCTCGAAGCGAACTTCGCCGCCTACCCGAGCAAGCTCGAGAGGCCGGACACGAACATCGACCACCGGCGCGTCCCGATGATCATGAAGTTCTTCGAGCGGATGGGCGCCGCGCGGCCGATCACGCGCGATCCGGCCGACTACCGGCCCGGCGACGTGGTCGCCTGGGACCTCCTCGCCGGGCACGTCGGGATCGTCGTCGACCGGAAGGATCCCACCGGGGCGCGCCACCTCATCCTGCACAACGTCGGGCAGGGGCCGATGATCGAGGACGCGCTCTTCGCCTGGCCGATCATCGGGCACTACCGGTGGGCGGGCCCGGGCACCCGGACGCGCTGAGCTCAACCGTTCGGTCGGCGCGGGGCGGCTACCCCGTGCTCCTCACCACCAGCGCGGGCTCGATCACGATCTGCTTCGGGCTCGCCAGGATCTCCTCGGTGCACTGGGTGGCGAGGCGATGGGCCTCGCGGGCGAGGGTGTCGAGCGGCTGGCGGATGGTGGTGAGCGGGGGATCGGAGATGCTCGCCAGCGGGATGTCGTCGTAACCGACGATCGCGAGCTGCTCGGGGACCTTCAGGCCCGCCTCCTTGGCCACGGACAGCACGCCGAGGGCGCAGGTGTCGCCGGCGGCGCTGAAGACCGCGTCGAGCTTGGGCCGTTCGCGCAGGAGCCGGGCCATCGCGGCCTCGCCCTCCTTGCGCACGTAGGTCGGCGCCTCGATGACCGCCTCGGGGGGGAGCGCGATGCGGTGCTCCTCGAGGGCCTTCGTGACCCCGCTCAGGCGGAGCGCGGCGTTGTAGTGGTGGTCGGGGCCGGCCACGACCGCGATCGACCTCCGGCCCGAGCGCGCGAGGTGCGTGCCTGCGATGTACCCGCCGGCGCGGTTGTCGCACGACACGGTCGAGGCGCCCTCGACCTCCTCGTCGATGAGCACCACCGGGACGCCCGCGGCACGGTACTTGGCCACCGTCTCGGGTTCGGGCCTGAGGCAGATGCAGATGAGGGCGAGCGGCTTCGGAGAGGCTTCCAGGGCCGTGAGCAGGTGCATGCGGAGGAAGTCCTCCTCCCTGGGGCGGACGATCTGGACCTCGTCGATCGACTCGCCCGCCTGGAGGGCGCGCCGCAGATGGCCGTAGACGAGGGTCTGGAACCTGGCGCCGAAGCTCTGCGAGGCGACCGCGATCCGAGTGTCCATGCACACCCCCTCGTTTGTCCGGGAGCGCGCGACGCCGCGGCGCCCGCGCCAAGTGTTCACCTCGAGCGTACAGCGCCGGCGCGCGCTTGGCACGAAACGGATCGATTCAACGGCGGGCCAGTCCTCCTGGAACGCGTGTACGCCCAGACCGACAGCAGAATCACCAGGAACGCCGGCCAGGAACCAGGCGTGGAAGGATCCGAAGCCCGGCAACCCGCCGTCACACGGGACGGGACCGTCACCGGCCATTCGTGCTCCACGCCGGCGGGAGCCCCGGCGCCGGTCCGTGCGGCGCCCGGCGCGTACTCGTAGGCGCCGAGGTCCACGGCCCGGCCGAAGGGGCGCGCCACCCCGTCGGCGTCGGCGGCGGGCGCCCCGTCGCCCGTGCCGGCGTCGATCGCCGGCGAGCCGGGGGCGAGCCGCAGATCGAGGGCCGCCCGATCCACGAACCAGCCGGAGAGGTCGGAGGGGAGATCGACGTTGTGGTCCGCGACGGCCGCGCCGCCGTCCAGGGCGAGATCGGTCGTGAGGTTGTTGCGCACGAGCGAGCCGGTGCTCGCGGTGCCGTCCTTGTGGGCGGTGACCATGATCCAGGGCGGCCCGGGCTGGCCGGCGGCGGCGTCGAGGACCGTGTTGTTGACGATGCGCAGGTTTCTCGCGCCGTAGAAGGAGATGCCGTGCCAGTGGTCGGTGACGACCACGTTGTTCTCGACGACCCAGCCCTCGAAGAACCCGTCGAAGCAGCCGATGCCCTGCATCGAGGCGAGGTGCGGCAGCGTCGGGTCGTCGAAGTTCAGAAAGACGTTTCCGCGGAGCGTGACGTTGCGCACCGTCCCGGTCCCCACGCCGCCCGGGCCGTACGACCACGACTGGAAGCCGTCCACGTGGTTCTTGTTCACCTGCCGGGCGTTCTTCACCAGGTTGTACTCGAACACCTGGTCGTCGCCGAGGCCGCGGAGCCCGTCGCCCCAGAACCCGTCCACCGTGCAGCGCTCGACGCGGCTCCCGCGGCCGCTCATCGCGATGCCGAAGGCCACGTTCCGCACGGAGGAGCTCCGCACGGTCACGCGATCGCTGTCGGAGACGATGCCGTCCCACGCGCGCCGGTCCCAGTCCGAGGCGCTCCCCCAGAGCCGCTCGTCGGGAACGGTGAAGACCTCGAAGCGGTCGATGAGGACGTCCGCCGACGGCCCGTGCCAGGAGTGGTCCTCGACGGAGACGATGGCCGCCGCCTGGTCGTCGGGGGTCCCGTGCCACGGGCTCACCGAGAAGCCGCGCAGGACCCAGCGCTCCGCCGCGAGCACGCGCACGCTGGGGAAGCGCGGCACCTCGCCGGGCGCGGCGGCCAGGGTGACGGCGCCGGTGTTGTAGGCGCCCTGGATGACGAGGGGCGCGTGCAGCCCCTCGTGCAGCCAGACCGTGTCGCCGGGAGAAACGGGCGCGCCGGCGGGATGGGCGCGGACGAGGGTGCTCGTATCGGGGT
>JAEZXM010000144.1 GCA_023419875.1 Pseudomonadota bacterium
CCGTGGCGCGCCCCCGCCGGCACCTGCCGCCCGCCGGAAGAAGGGGGCCGGCCCGCCGCCGCGCGCGGCGAGGAAGCGGGCGGTCCTTCCCGAGCCCGAGCTCGTCCCTCCGCCACCCGCGGAGGTCCCGGCGGCGCCCGAGCCGACCGTCCGCAGCCCCAAGCGCCGCGCGACCGCCGAGCAGATGGCCGCGAAGCAGCGCGAGATCTCGATCTCCGAGTTCTTCACCAAGAACCGCCACCTGCTCGGGTTCGACAACGCCTCCAAGGCCCTCCTCACGACGATCAAGGAGGCGGTGGACAACTCGCTCGACGCCTGCGAGGAGGCGGGGATCCTGCCCGAGGTCACGATCGAGGTCCGCGATCTCGCCCTGAACGCCAAGGGCGAAGGCGACTTGACGAAGGGTGAAGGCCGGTTCGTCGTCATCGTCGAGGACAACGGCCCGGGCATCGTGAAGGCCCAGGCGCCGAAGATCTTCGGCAAGCTCCTCTATGGCTCGAAGTTCCACCGGCTGAAGCAGAGCCGCGGCCAGCAGGGCATCGGCATCAGCGCCGCGGCGATGTACGGCCAGCTCACCACCGGCCGGCCCATCCGCGTCACCTCGCGCGTCGGCAAGAACAAGCCGGCCCACTGGTTCGAGATCCAGATCGACACCCGCAAGAACAACCCGGTGGTCACCGAGGACCGCGAGCTGGCGGAGTGGCACCAGGAGCACGGCACCCGGGTCGAGCTGGAGATCGTCGCCAACTGGCAGCAGGGGCAGCGGTTCGTGAACCGCTACGTGGAGCACACCGCGCTCTCGAACCCGCACGCCACCTTCCACTACCTGCGGCCGCGCCAGGAGCGGCTCACCTTCCCGCGCGCCACCGAGGAGCTGCCCAAGGAGGCGCAGGAGATCAAGCCGCACCCGCACGGGGTCGAGCTCGGGGCGCTCATGGTGATGGCGTCCGACTCGAAGAGCCACGACGTGAAGGGGTTCCTCCAGACCGCCTTCTCGCGCGTCTCCTCGTCCGTCGCCGCGGCGATCGTCGAGCGGGCCGGGTTCAAGGCGAAGGTCCGGCCCCGCGATCTCGCCGAGGACCGCGAGCTCGCCGCCCGGCTGCACCAGGCCATCGCCGACACCAAGATCATGGCCCCGCCCACGCAGGTGCTCTCGCCCATCGGCGACGAGCTCATGCGCAAGGGCCTCGTCTCGTTCCTCAACGTGATCGAGACCGAGGGGCCCGAGGAGGACGAGCAGCTCGACCTCGACTCGGCCGCCAAGAAGAAGGCCTCGAAGAAGGAGAAGGCCGCGAAGGCCGAGGCGCCGGAGGTGCCCGACGCGCCGCCCGAGGAGGGCGTCGAGAAGATCAAGGGGCACAACTACTTCATCGCCACCGTCACCCGTCCACCCAAGGTGTATCGCGGGAACCCCTTCCAGGTGGAGGTCGGCCTCGCCTACGGCGGCTCCTGGCCGGCGGACAAGCCGATCGAGCTCTTCCGCTTCGCGAACCGCGTGCCGCTCCTCTTCCAGCGCGGCGCGTGCGGCATGACCGACGCCATCGTCAAGACCGACTGGCGGAACTACCTCCTCAGCCAGCCCCGCGGCTCGCTCCCGGTCGGACCGATGGCGCTCCTCGTGCACATCGCCAGCGTCTGGGTGCCGTTCACGAGCGAGGCCAAGGAGGCGGTCGCCCACTACCCGGAGATCATGCGGGAGATCCAGCTCGCCGCCCAGGAGTGCGGGCGGAAGCTCGCCGCGCACATCCGGAGGAAGAAGCACCTCGACTACCAGGCGCAGCGCCGGTCCATCTTCGAGCTCTACATCCAGGAGGTGGCGCAGGCGATCGGCAAGATCACCGGGCGGAGCCCGGAGCCGATCCGGCGCGAGTTCCTGAAGCTCGCCGACAGGGTGACCGAGCAGGAGCTGGACGACGCGGCGCTCCAGGACCAGTCGGAGAAGATCTCCACGAACCCGCGACGGCCGGACGCCTCGCGGACACGCGGGCCGAAGACGAAGGCCTCGAAGCCGAAGGCGCAGGCGTTCGAAGAGGAGCAGGAGTAAGGGATGCCCAGGCTCGACGCTGTGAACAAGAAGACGGCGGAGAAGATCGACAAGCTGGCCCAGTCGGTGCTCCGGTCGGTGAAGGGCGGCAAGAACCCCTTCGTCGAGATCCCCATCCGCTCGCTCGCCAACGTGAAGTTCAACGAGCGGAAGCGCCTCATCGAACTCGGGAGCCAGAGGCAGAAGCGCTACTTCTTCAACGTCTCGATGGCCAAGAAGTTCATGCAGACGTTCCTCGTCTCGGACGCCTGCAAGGAGCTGATCGAGTCGGGGAAGACCACCAGCATCCGCGACCTCTACTACATCACCAAGCACACGATCGGTGACACGCGGCAGAACACCTTCGAGGAGCAGGACGAGTCCGATCCCATCATCGAGGACCTCGAGGTCGCGCTCGACGCGCTCCGCGAGGAGCTCCACCTCTTCGCGTCGCGCAAGGGCACGATGGTCGGCCCCATCACCATCCGCGACTCGGGCGACACCATCGACCTGCGGCGGATGGGGTCGGGCGGCTGGGCCGTGCCCTCGATCGTCGAGGCGAACGTCATCCAGTTCGTGCGCCACGAGGCGAAGTACATCCTCC
>JAEZXM010000183.1 GCA_023419875.1 Pseudomonadota bacterium
CCTCGGTCGCGCGAGTGCGTCAGCGGTCCGCGCGCGGCCATCATGCGACTTCACCTGGGCGAGGCGCGGCGAACTCGCTCGGCCACTTCACACTCGCTGACGCTCGCGTGGTGGCCGAGCTCAAACAGCGCCGCGCCCGCTGCTCGTGGCCCGGGCCGCGCGCGTCGGCACTCGGCGTCCGTGGCGCGACCTCGGTGGCCGCGGGCCGGGGATCGGGCTCCGGCGCTCCGGCGGCTGTGGGCTAGCGCGGTGATAACGGCGCTATCACAAGCCACCGTTGCGCCCTGTGGAGTCATCCTCGGGGTCTTGGGGTCCCAAACACGTCGATATGGGGAACGCGCGGCTCGAATCCTGCGAACCGAAGGGGAGCATTCCCGCCATACTCGCGCTTGATCGGACGCCCCAGGAGACAGCGTTCATTGTATTGAATCCAGGCCTCTCCGAGTTCCTTCACGCATTCCTCTAGGCGATGGTCATCCGTGTCTCGGGTGGCGGAGAGCCAGAAGAGGCCCGGGTTCGGGCCCCTAGGCACCTCAACAGGCATGCGAGGGTTGAAGTACACAAGCCCATCGATATTGCTGTATTGAGAGGAGCCGTCGGGGTTCTTCTTTCCGAGAATCCGCTTTAGGACAAACCAGACGAGATCTGGCTGAAGGTCTCCGTTGCCGTCGCTTGCTATCCACAGCAGACCCTTCGCATCGGGTCGGTTCAGTATTCTCTTCGTGTTGGCGATTTGTCCGTTCGCCTTCTTCACGCGCCCTTGGAGTGGCGCAGCCAGCATGTCGAGGCACTTCTGCTGGCACGGCTCTGGAAGGGTCCGTATGTCCCTCAAGGACCTTCCGTACGTCATGAGTACTCCGCGCTCGTGCCACTCACGGAATGTCCGCGCGAACCTCTCCTTGAACGCCTGATCAAACGTGTCCTTCTCCAATGCCTTGAGTTCCACGATCACGTTGTGATGTGGCAAGAGATAGTCCGCCTGCTCCGGTGCTTGCGGCGCACCTGAATCGAGAAGGCTTGCAACGATCTGACCGCCGAAATCGGTAACGAAGGGATCCGTGATGCGCTGCAACGGGTAGATGCTCCCTGGCCGAACCTCATCCATTTCCACAGAGGCCTGTTCCAACCATGCCGCGTACCTCTCTGCATTCGACGGCGATTCGTTCCATGTAAACGCGCAGTTGCCAGGATTGTCGAGAACAACGAGAGAAACAGTCGAGGCGCTCGCCTCGACCTCGACCACGAACACGCCAAACGGTGTGCGCACCTCAGCTGGTGGAGGCATGACAAGACGTGCTGCGCTGGCGTACTGGGCGGCAACTCGAAGTGACTCGGCAAGTGTTCGACCCTGCTCCGGAGTCACAAGTACACGAGCCCGAAGTGACCCCGAGACACACTGCAGGATGATCAGTCGTCGCGCCGGGTCCGCACCGACCGTGAAGTCGCCACCTGGAGCGTGAGCGGCAAGAGGTCGCCAAGTCGGTAACCACAGATCCGCACTCGATTGGAAGCGCAGGTTCATCTAGTACTCGGCTTGGACGGTAACCGGAACGCCCGAAGCGACAGGGGCCTCGGGCGCTCCGCCATCCTGAGTCGCCTAGCTGCACCCCGTCGTCGACCCGCAGTTCACGCACTTGTAGCAGGCACCGCTGCGCACGGTGATCGAGCCGCAGGTGGCGCAGGTGGGGGCGTCGGTCTCGCGGGCGTGGGTGAAGGTCTCTCCGTTCGTCCCGTTCGCGCTTCCGTTCCGCGCGGCGGGGAGGGGAAGGCTCTTCACGACCACCGCCTGCGCCGCGGCGGGCTTGCTCGGTGCCTGGCCGGGGCTGAGCATCGCCGGCGCGGGCAGGCCGGCGCCGTCCTCGCTGGGCAGGAACTTCAGCGCGAGCCAGCGGAAGATGTAGTCGGTGATCGACTTGGCGATCGGGATGTCCGGGTTCCCGGTGAAGCCGGAGGGCTCGAACCGCGTGTGGCTGAACTTCTCGCAGAGCACGCGGACGGGCACGCCGTACTGGAGGGCCATGGAGATGGCCGTCGCGAAGGAGTCCATGAGGCCCGAGACGACGGACCCTTCCTTCGCCATGGTGATGAACACCTCGCCCGGCGTCCCGTCGTCGTACAGGCCGACGGTCATGTAGCCCTCGTGCCCGCCGATCGAGAACTTGTGGGTGATCGCGCGACGCTCGTCGGGCAGCCGGCGGCGGGCGAGGCGAGGCTCGGTCTGGGCCGCCTTCTCCTCCTCCTTCTCCTTGCCGGTGTTGAGCGGCTGGCTGCGCTTGCAGCCGTCGCGGTAGATCGCCACCGCCTTGAGGCCCAGCTTCCAGGACTCGAGGTACGCGTGCTCGATCTCCTCGGGCGTCGCCGAGGTGGGCATGTTCACCGTCTTCGAGATCGCGCCCGACAGGAACGGCTGGACGGCGCCCATCATCCGGATGTGGCCCATGTAGTGGATGGACCGGGCGCCGTTCCGCGGGCGGAAGGCGCAGTCGAATACCGGCAGGTGCTTGGCCTCGAGCCCGGGGGCGCCCTCGATGGTCTCCATCTCGTCGATGAACTGGAGGACGCCGGTGATCGTCTCGGCCGAGTAGCCGAGCTTCTGGAGCGCGAGCGGGACCGTGTTGTTCACGATCTTGAGCATCCCGCCGCCGACCAGCTTCTTGTACTTCACCAGGGCGATGTCCGGCTCGATGCCGGTCGTGTCGCAGTCCATCATGAAGCCGATCGTCCCGGTGGGCGCGAGCACGCTCACCTGCGCGTTGCGGAAGCCGCTCGCGTTTCCCTGGTGCAGGGCGTCGGTCCAGGCGTCGCGGGCCGCGCCGAGCAGCGCGCCGTCGACGAGCGTCGGGTCGATCCGGTCCACGTGCTGCGCGTGCTTGCGGATGACGCCGAGGAACGGATCGCGGTTCCGCTCGTAGCCCGCGAACGGACCGACGCGCTCGGCGATCCGGGCGCTCATCGCGTAGGCCTCGCCGGTCATGAGAGCGGTGATCGCCGCGGCCACGGCGCGTCCGGCGTCCGAGTCGTACGGAACGCCGCTCGCCATGAGGAGCGCGCCGAGGTTCGCGTAGCCGAGGCCGAGCGGCCGGTACGCGTGGCTGTTCTTCTCGATGGCCTCGGTGGGGTAGCGCGCGTTCCCGACCAGTATCTCCTGCGCGAGGATCGTGAGGTCCACGGCGTGGCGGAAGGAGGCCGCGTCGAACCCGCCGTCGTGCGCCCGGAAGTGCATCAGGTTGAGGGAGGCGAGGTTGCAGGCGGAGTCGTCGAGAAACATGTACTCCGAGCACGGATTCGAGGCGTTGATCCGATCCGTGTTCGAGCAGGTGTGCCAGGCGTTGACGGTGGTGTCGAACTGGAGGCCCGGGTCGCCGCAGAGCCAGGCGGCCTCGGTGATCTGCTTCATGAGATCGCGCGCCCGGATCGTCTCGAGCACCCGGCCGTCGGTCCGTGCCGTGAGCTCCCACTCGCGATCCTCGACCACCGCGCGCATGAAGGCGTCGGTGACCCGGACCGAGTGGTTCGCGTTCTGGAAGAAGACCGAGTCGTAGGCCCCGCCGTGGACGTTGAAGCCGCCGTCGTAGCCTGCCTCGATGAGCGCCCAGGCCTTCTTCTCCTCGTCGGCCTTGCAGCCCACGAACTCGGCGACGTCCGGGTGGTCGACGTCGAGGATCACCATCTTCGCCGCCCGGCGGGTCTTGCCGCCGGACTTGATGACGCCGGCGAAGGCGTCGAAGCCGCGCATGAAGGAGACCGGGCCGGAGGCCTCGCCGCCCCCGGAGAGCCGCTCCTTCGAGGAGCGGATGCGGGAGAGGTTCGAGCCCGTGCCCGAGCCGTACTTGAACAGCATGCCCTCCGTGTGGGCGAGCTTCAGGATCGAGTCCATCGAGTCGCCGACGGAATTGATGAAGCACGCGGAGCACTGCGGGTGCTCCTCGACGCCCACGTTGAACCAGACCGGCGAGTTGAAGCTCATCTTCTGCCGGTAGATGAGGTGCGAGAGCTCGGCCTCGAACGCTTCCGCGTCCTCGGGGCTCGCGAAGTAGCCGTCCTTGCGCCCCCAGGTTCCGATCGTGTTCACGACGCGCGAGACGAGCTGGCGGACGGAGCGCTCGCGCGCCGGCGTGCCCAGCGTGCCGCGGAAGTACTTGGAGGCGACGACGTTCGTCGCGAGCAGGGACCAGGTCTTCGGGACCTCGACGTCCTTCTGCTCGAACACCACCGCGCCGCCTTCGCCGGAGATCTGGGCGGTGCGGGGCTCCCAGGCCAGCTCGTCGGCCGGATCGACGCCCGGGCTCGTGAAGAGGCGGTGGATCTCCATCCCCCTCTTCGGCGGCGCCTTCTTCGAACCCTTGATGCTCCGCCCGCGGCCTGCTGCGATCTCGCGCTCCATCATGTTTCCTGGCTCCTTCGCCCCGACGCTGACCTCGCGTCGCAAAAACCATCCCCGACAGGCGCGGCGGATCCGCCGCGCCTGCTTCCGAAGAAATGAACGCCTCCGGCCGGCCCGCGTTCAGTGCCGGAGGTCTACTCCTCGAGTCTGACTGACGAGGCTCCGGCAGCGACCGCCGTCGGAGAGTGAGACGCCGCAAGGACTCCTGGCTTCCCCGTCCATCCCGCCCGCCCTTCCCCTCTGCCTGTCTCGCAACGACGCGAGGGACTGTATCAAGCGCGAT
>JAEZXM010000187.1 GCA_023419875.1 Pseudomonadota bacterium
CAACTACAACGCCTTCGCGTCGGTCGCGTTCGCGCTCTGCGCGCTGGGCGAGCTGCTCCTCCGGAGGTGAGGATGGCCGAGGTACCGAGCCGCGCGGCGCACCCGCACCCCCACCCGTCCCAGGCCCTCCGCCGCGCCGAGCTGGCGGTGGCCGAGACCGTGGGCGGCCTCATGGAGCTCTGGGGGTTCCGCCGGCAGCTCGGACGGATCTGGGCGGTGCTGTTCCTCTCCGAGCGTCCGCTCGCCGCGCCGGAGCTGTGCGAGCGGCTCGACATCTCCACCGGGCTCCTGTCGATGAGCCTCTCCGAGCTGCGCGACTGGGGCGTCGTGCGCGGGGTCGCCGTGGAGGGCGATCGCAAGGAGCACTACCGGGCGGAGACCAACGTCTGGCGGCTCGTCGCCCACGTGCTGCGCGAGCGCGAGAAGAAGCGGGTCGAGGACGCGCTCGCGGCGTTCGAGAAGGCGCTCCACGACGTGCGCGCGAGAATGGCGGACCCCGACCCCGATGTCCGCTCGCTCGCGCGGTTCAAGGCGAAGCGGCTCGAGCTGCTCGTCGGCCTCTGCCAGGCCGCGCTCGGGGTGCTGCGCCTGCTCCTCGACTCCGCGCGCGCGGACGTCGGGCCGATCAAGGCGCTCTCGGAGATGCTGGGGCGGCGGGGGTGATCCCCGCGGCTCCTTCTTCCGCACAGCGCCCTTCAGCAGGTGCGCATTCCCCCCTCGGTGAAGTGACCCACACCGTCGAGGGAGGGCCCGAGAGCGGGCGGATGGTATCGTTCCGATCGCTGTACGAGTGCTCCCAGGGCGCAGGTCGGTAGTCCATCGAAGCAGGAGGAAGGCTCATGCGACGACTTCTGGCTGGTCTTCTCGCCATCGGGCTCGTCACCGGGGTGGGTTGTGGAGGCGGCGGCGACAACAGCTGCGCCGACGTCGGTGCAAGGATCGCGGCGTGCTCCGGAGACCCCGTTGAAGAGATCCAGGCGGAGTGTGAAGCGCTGCTCGAGGTGGCGGTCTGCGATGGCAGCAAGCAGGCCGTGATCGACTGCGTCGTGGGCTTGACCTGCGAGGAGCTGGCCATGGACGGCGCGGACCTCTGCCTCGACCAGGAGGGATGCGTCCTGCCGCCCATGTAGTTCGGTCTTGCAGCACCGATCCGAACGCCGGGGCGCGGCTGCCCCGGCGTCGCCGTTTCCTCGGGCTGGTGCGGATGGATCGTCGAACTCGGGTGGTGAAGCCCGCGGCCGCCCCCTAAACACCCCGCATGGAGAACTCGAGCGCCGACCTCACCCGGGGGCGGGACCAGTTCGGTCGCGCGGCATGGGAGGAAGCGTTCCAGTCCCTCGAGCGGGCAGACCGGCGGTCTTCGCTCGGCGCCGAAGATCTCGAGCTGCTGGCGGTCTCGGCGTACCTCATCGGGCGGGACGCGGAGTACCTCGACGCGCTCGACCGCGCGTTCCGGGCCCACTCCGAGGCGGGGATGCCGCGGCGCGCAGCGCGGTGCGCGTTCTGGATCGGCCTGCGGTACTTGCTCCGCGGCGAGCCGGGGCGAGCGAGCGGGTGGCACGCACGAGCGAACCGGTTGCTCGACCGCGCGGACGGAGAGTGCGCCGAGCGCGGGTACCTTCTCATGCCCGAAGCGGAGCAGAGCCTCCGCGCCGGCGACGCGGAGAGAGCCTTCGCGCTCGGGGAGGCGGCCGCCGACCGCGGCGAGCGTTTCGGCGACGCGGACCTCGTGGCGATCGCCCGCCATGTCCAGGGCCGCGCGCGCCTGCGCGAAGGGCGGGTGAAGGAAGGCCTGGCGCTGCTGGACGAGGCCATGCTGGCGGTGACGCGGGGTGAGCTCTCGCCCATCCCCACCGGCCTCCTCTACTGCAGCGTGATCGAGTGCTGCCGCACCATCCACGCGCTCGAGCGCGCGCGCGAATGGACCTCCGCGCTCGCGCGCTGGTGCGACCGCCAGCCGGAGATGGTCTCCTTCACGGGAGCCTGCCGGGTCCACCGCGCCGAGGTCCTGCAGCTCTGCGGCGACTGGCCGGCAGCCGTCGCCGAGGCCGGGCGTGCGTGCGCGCGCGCCGCGACCGATCGGGCGTCTGCGGGGGAGGCGACCTACCAGCTCGGTGAGATCCATCGGCTCCGGGGCGACCTCGCGGCCGCGGAGGACGCGTACCGCGCCGCGAGCGAGGGAGGGCGGGAGCCGCAGCCCGGGCTGGCCCTGCTGCGTCTCGCGCAGGGGCGCGTCGGAGCAGCGGCGGCGGCCCTGCGACGGGTGCTTGCCGCCACGCCGGATCCGCTGGCGCGCACGCGATTGCTGCCCGCGAGCGTCGAGGTCCTCCTCGCCGCCGGGGAGGTGGCGGAGGCGCGTGCCGTGAGCGAGGAGCTGCGGGTCATCGCGGAGCGGTTCGACACCGAGGTGCTGGGCGCGCTGGCCATGCAGGCGGAGGCCGCCGTGGCTCTCGCGGAGGGGAACGCGGTGGTCGCGCTCGAGCTGGCGCGGCGGGCGGGCGAGGTCTGGGCGCGGGCGGAAGCACCGTATCCGGGGGCGCAGGCGCGGGTGCTGGCCGGCCTCGCGTGTCGGGTCCTCGCCGACGACGAGGGGTGCCGGCTGGAGCTGGAGGCCGCCAAGCGCGTCTTCGCCGGCCTCGGTGCGAGGCCCGATCACGCCCGCGCGGACGCGCTCGCCGACGTCGATCGACCGCGCCGACCGCACGGCCTCACGCCTCGCGAGCTCGAGGTCCTCCGCCTCGTGGCGGGGGGCAAGACCAACAAGGCGATCGCGAGCGAGCTCCACCTGTCCGAGAAGACGATCGATCGGCACGTGAGCAGCATCCTCGGCAAGCTGCGGGTGCCCTCGCGCGCGGCCGCGACCGCCTTCGCCTACGAGCACGAGCTCGTGTGAGCCGCCCCGCCCGTGGTCCGGAGAACCACCCACGTGTCTCGCGTGGGAACGGGGGGATCCGGCCGATGCCGGGGCCGCGCTCTCCTGCCTAGGCTTGCCACGGTCGAGGGCCGTCGCCCCGACCCAGGACATCCCGAGGAGGATCGAAATGTACGACGCCATCGTCGTCGGCGCCCGGTGCGCCGGGTCGCCCACCGCAATGCTCCTTGCGCGCAAGGGGTACGAGGTGCTGCTGGTCGATCGAGCGAGGTTCCCCAGCGACACCATCTCCACGCACCTCCTCTGGCCGCACGGCGCCGAGGCGCTGGCGCGGTGGGGACTCCTCGAGAGTCTCGCGGCCACGGGGCTGCCGCCCATCTGCCGGCGCATGACCTTCGACGTCGGGCCCGTCGCGCTCCACGGGACGATGCCCGGCGCCAATGGCGGCCGGGGCGGCTACTGCCCGCGGCGCACCGTCCTCGACGCGCTGCTGGTGAACGCGGCGGCGGAGAGCGGCGCCGAGGTGCGCGAGGGCTTCACGGTGGACGACCTCCTCTTCGCGGACGGCGCGGTGGTCGGGATCCGCGGCCGCGGGGACGGGGGACGAACCGTCGAGGAGCGGGCCCGGATCGTCGTGGGTGCCGACGGCGTCCACTCCTTCATCGCCGCCACGGTGCAGGCCCCCACCTACGACGCCCGCCCGTTCGGCGCCTGCGCGTACTACTCGTACTTCGAAGGCGTCCGCCAGGACGACCTCGAGATGTACCTGCGCGCGCACTGCGCGTTCGGCGGAGCGCCGACGAACGACGGGCTCCACATGGTCATGGTGAACTGGCCCGCACGTCAGTTCCCCGAGGTACGCGCCGACGTCGAGGCGCACGTCGATCGCGCGCTCGACCTCGCGCCGGAGTACGCGGCGCGGGTGCGCCGGGGGAGGCGTGTGGAGCGCTGGTACGGGAGCGCCGGCATCCCCGGCTACTTCCGGAAGCCGTGGGGACGCGGATGGGCGCTCGTCGGCGACGCCGGCTACTGCAGGGACCCGATGACGGCGCAGGGGATCAGCGACTCGTTCCTCGACGCCGAGGGGCTCGCCGCGGTCATCGACGCGGGCCTGTCCGGCCGCGGCGCGCTCGAGGAGCTGCTGGCGGCCCACGAGGCGGCGCGCAACGAGCGGGTGCGCCCGATGTACGAGTTCACGAACGAGGTCGCCACGCTCGAGCCGCCCCCTCCCCATCTGCAGCGGCTCTTCCTCGCCCTGCGCGACGACCCGGAGGGCACGAACGCCTTCCTGTCGGCGATCAGCGGAGCGACCTCGATCGGCGACTTCCTGTCGGAGGAGAACCTCGCGCGGATCGTCGGCGCCGGGGAGGCGGAGCCCGCCACCTCGGCGCCGGCGTGACGCTCAGAGCGCTTCGAGGAACGCGACCAGGTCGTCCCGCTCCTCGGGCGTGAAGACGAACCCGAGCGCACGCTCGTAGTGGAGCACCACGTCGCGGAGCGTGGGCGCGATCCCGTTGTGGAAGTACGGCGGGCGCGCCGCCAGACCGCGGAGCGAGGGGACCTTGAACCGATCGACGTCGTCCCAGAGCCCGGTCCGCAGCGCCAGGCCCGGATCGGTGGTCTGGCGCTCCTCGCCCGCGTCTTCACCGACGAGCTTCTGCAGGGTGTAGAGCGGCATCCCCGCCTGCCGGAACTCGGGGCGCGAGGCGCCGACGTCGAAGAGCCGGCCCGTGAGGTGGCTCCCGTTGTTCTGGGTGTTGTGGCAGCCGCGGCAGCTCCCGCCGCCGGCGTTCCCGGCGTTGAACAGCTCCTGGCCCCGCGCGATGCGCGCGCGGGCCTGGTCCTCGCGCCGCGTGGTGCAGGACCCGGGGGCGAGATCGATCCACGCGTCGAAGAGGTCGAAGCGCGCGTTCACCGGCGCCTGGGCCGAGAGGTGGGCCGGGCCGCCCTTCGCGCCGCAGGCGTCGAGGCGCCCGGCCGAGAACGAGTACACCTGCGCGAACCGCAGCCCCTCCTCGTAGGTCACGATGGCGTCGACCGTCTCCTGGGTGGGAGGAGCTCCCTGCTGAGCGCCGGTGATGTTGCCGCGCGCCTGGTTGACGAGGCCCGCGTGGACGTCGCCCGTGCCGGCGGTGTTCTGGTCGTGCCAGCCGACGTTCCGCGCGATGTGGAAGTTCGCGGTCGCGAGCGGACGCCGGAAGGCGACCACCCGGCTGGCGGAGCCGCCCGAGCCCAGCGGATCGTCCACGGCGACGATGACGAACTCCGCACCCGCCGGCACGTTCCCGCCGCGCCGGAACAGCCCCTTGCGCAGCATGCTGTACGACGCGTGGCGGGCCGCCGGCGTGGAGACGTCCGGGGCGGGGTTGTTCGCGTCCAGGGGGTTGAAGATGGGGTGCGTGCCGCCCGTCAGGAGGAACAGCAGCTCGACCTCGATCGGCCGGATGCTCCACCCCGCGGTCGGCAGGTGGCAGGTCTCGCAGGAGCGACCGTTCGTGCCCTGCGGGACATGGAAGGGATTGTTCAGGTCGACGAACCCGGCGGTGCTGAAGGTGGCCGCGGCGCCGGCGCGGTTCGGGATCGGGAAGTCGTTGGGCAGGCGTCCGTCGTGGAGATCCGCCGTGGACGGCGCGACGGCGGCCGCCTCGACGGGCTCGCTGCCGGACGGCGCGCAGGCCAGCAAGAACGCAGCGGCGGAGACCGCCAGCGCGGCCGGAGCACGGACGCGATCGTGGGTACGGTTCATGAGGGCCCTCCAGGGGCAACGACCGGGTTGCACTACGAGTGGAGGCGTCCATGAACCAGATGCACGCGCGTGCCGCAACGCCGCCTCCTGGGTGGCCCCGATTGTTCGGCTGGACGGGTGGACCCGGAGGTTGGGCCCGCGCCGGGGTCCCGAAGCTTGAACCCCTGGTCCCGGGGAGGTAAGTAACCCCTCCCATGCTGTCCCCCGAGGTCCTGCACAAGCTCGAGGCGATCGAGCACCGGCTCGAAGAGCTGACGCACCTCCTCTCGGATCCCGAGGTCGCGGCGAGCGGCGAGCGGTTCCGCAAGGTCGCCAAGGAGCGCGCCGCGATCGAGCCCACGGTGCTCGCGCTCCACGCCTACCGGAAGCTCCTCCAGGACATCGCGGACAACGAGGCGCTCCTCGCCGACGCCGAGCTGCGCGAGATGGCCAAGGAGGAGCTGGCGGCGCTGCGGCCTCAGGTGGAGCCGGCGGAGGAGCAGCTCAAGACCTACCTCGTGCCGCGCGATCCGAACGACGACAAGGACGTGATCGTCGAGATCCGCGCCGGCGCGGGCGGCGACGAGGCGGGCCTCTTCGCGGCCGAGCTCCTGCGCATGTACCTCCGCTACGCGGAGCGCCGGCGCTGGAAGGTGGAGCTGGCCGACACCTCGCCGGGCGCGCTCGGCGGGATCAAGGAGGCGGTGGTCAACATCGCCGGTGACGCCGTCTACTCCTGGCTCAAGTACGAGTCGGGCGTGCACCGCGTGCAGCGCGTCCCCGCCACCGAGGCGCAGGGGCGGATCCACACCTCCACGGTGACGGTGGCGGTGATGCCCGAGGCCGAGGACATCGACGTGCAGGTGAACCCGGCCGACGTGGAGATGGACGTCTTCCGCTCCACCGGATCGGGCGGACAGTCGGTGAACACGACCGACTCGGCCGTGCGCCTCACCCATAAACCGACCGGCATCGTGGTGAAGTGCCAGCAGGAGAAGAGCCAGATCAAGAACCGCAGCATGGCGATGCGCATGCTCCGGGCGAAGCTCTACGAGATCGAGCAGGAGAAGCAGCAGAGCGCCCGCGACGCGGCGCGGAAGTCGCAGGTCGGCACCGGCGATCGATCCGAGAAGATCCGGACCTACAACTTCCCGCAGGACCGGCTCACCGACCACCGCGTCAACTACACCCGGCACAACCTGCCCGCGGTCATGGACGGCGACGTGCAGGACGTGCTCGACGCCTGCCGGACCTTCTACGCGGCCCAGGCGCTGCGCGAGGCGGCGCGGGGCGAGGAGCGGCGGGTGTGAGCCCCGGGCATGGCTGAACCCTGGACCACCCTCCGCCTGCTCGCCTGGACCCAGGGTTTCTTCGGCCAGAAGGGGATCGACGCGCCGCGGCTCACCGCCGAGCTCCTGCTCGCGCACGCGCTCCGCTGCGACCGCGTCCGCCTCTACCTCGACTTCGACAAGCCGCTCGGGGACGCCGAGCTCGCCGCCTTTCGCGAGCTGGTGCGCCGCCGCGCCGAGCGCGAGCCGACCGCGTACCTCCTCGGCGCGCGCGAGTTCCACGGCCGCTCGTTCCAGGTGGACGCGCGCGTGCTCGTGCCGCGGCCGGAGACGGAGCACGTGCTCGAGGCCGCGCTGGCCGCGCTCCCCGCGGACGCCGCCGGCCTCCGGGCGCTCGACCTCTGCACCGGGTCCGGCGCCCTCGCGATCTCGCTCGCGCTCGAGCGTCCGGACGCACAGGTCGTCGCGACCGAGCTCTCCCCCGACGCGCTCGCGGTCGCGCGGGAGAACGCCGCGCGCCTCGGCGCCGCGGGGGTGACCTTCCTGGAGGGGGACCTGTACGCGCCGCTCGCACCGGAGGAGCGGTTCGACGTGATCGTGTCCAATCCGCCCTACGTGCCCCGTGGCGAGCTGGACACGCTTCCGCCCGAGGTGCGGCGGGAACCCCGGCTCGCCCTCGACGGCGGCGAGGACGGGCTGGCGATCTCGCGGCGGATCGCGGCGGAGGCCCCGGCCCGGCTGCGCCCGGGGGGCGTCTTGGTCCTGGAGATGCACGAGTCCCACCTCCATGACCTCCCTGCGATCTGCCTCCAGCACGGTTTCGAGCGCGCCGAGCCCCGGCGCGACCTCGCCGGCCTTCCCCGGCTCGTCGTCGCCCACATGGCGGGCCCGGTCGCCCCAGCGTAGAATCCCGCGTCCGACCGACGGAGAGCTCTTGGACAAGATCGTCGTCGAAGGTGGAGTGCCGCTCCGCGGAACGGTGGAGGTCTCCGGCGCGAAGAACGCGGCGCTGCCGATCGTCGCCGCCGCCCTCCTCACCCCGGGTGAGCACCTCGTGCACAACGTGCCCGAGCTCGCCGACGTGAGGACGCTCGGGCGGCTCCTCGGGCACATGGGCTGCCACGCGGAGCGGATCCCCGGCCCGGCCCGGACCCTCGCGGTCCGCGTCCCGGAGACGGTCCTCCGCGAGGCGCCCTACGACCTCGTGAAGACGATGCGCGCCTCGGTGCTCGTGCTCGGGCCGCTGCTCGCGCGCTGGGGCGCCGCCCGCGTCTCGCTGCCCGGCGGCTGCGCCATCGGGGCGCGACCGGTCGACCAGCACCTCAAGGGCCTCGCCGCGCTGGGCGCCGAGATCCGGCTCGAGCACGGCTACGTGGATGCCACCGTGCCGCGGGGCCGCCTCCAGGGCGCGGTCTTCACCTTCGACGGCGTCACCGTGACCGGCACCGAGAACGTGATGATGGCGGCCGCACTCGCGCAGGGCGAGACCGTGCTCCGCAACTGCGCCCGCGAGCCGGAGGTCTCGGACCTCGCCGCCGCGCTCGTCGCCATGGGCGCGAAGATCGAGGGCGCCGGCACGGACGCCATCCGGGTGACCGGCGTCGAGTCGCTCCGGCCGCTCCGGCATACCGTGATCTGCGATCGGATCGAGGCCGGCACCTTCCTCGTCGCCGGCGCCCTGCCCGGGAACGACGTGACCGTCCGCGGCTGCCGGCCCTGCGACCTGGAGGCGCTCGTCGAGAAGCTCCGGGCCGTGGGCGCGGACGTGCGGGAGGTGCCCGGAGGGATGCGGGTCGTGGGCGACGGCCGGCCGAGGCCGGTGGACGTGAAGACCGCCCCCCACCCCGGCTTCCCCACGGACATGCAGGCGCAGATGATGGTCCTGCTCGCGCTCGCCGACGGGTCGTCGCGGATCACCGAGACCGTGTTCGAGAACCGGTTCATGCACGTGCAGGAGCTCCAGCGCCTCGGCGCCGACGTGACGGTGGATGGGAAGATCGCGCTCGTGCGCGGGGTGCCGGGCCTCTCCGGCGCGCAGGTGATGGCGAGCGACCTCCGGGCCTCGGCGGCGCTGGTCCTCGCCGGCCTCACCGCGCAGGGCCGGACGGAGATCGGGCGCGTCTACCACCTCGACCGCGGGTACGAGCGGATCGAGGAGAAGCTCGCGCCGCTCGGCGCGCGCATCCGGAGGGTGAAGGCGTGAACGGAAGGACCTCCGCGCGCCCCGAGCGCCGCGGCGCCGGGCGGGTGGACCGAACACCCGCTCGCCCTGAGCGTGGCGGCGCGAAGCGCCGCGGAGTCGAAGGGCGAGGGGCAGCCTCGGAGGAGCTCATCACGGTCGCGGTCCCCAAGGGCCGCCTCCTCCAGGAGTCGTCCGCGCTGTTCGAGCGCGCCCTGGGGGTCTCCCCCCGCGCGCTCCTCGAGGGGACGCGCAAGCTCGCCGCCGACGCGCCGGAGGCCGGGCTCCGGTTCATCTCGATCCGCGCCGCCGACGTCGCGAGCTACGTCGAGCATGGCGCCGCGGCGGTGGGCATCGCCGGGCTCGACGTGCTGCGCGAGGACCCCTGCGATCTGTACGAGCCGCTCGACCTGGGGATCGGCCGCTGCCGCGTGATCGTGGCCTGGCCGAAGGACGCTCCCGCGCTCCCCCGCGGGGTGGCCCCGCGCGTGGCCACGAAGTACGTCTCGCTCGCGACGCAGCACTTCGCGCGCAAGGGCATTCCCGCGGAGGTGATCCCGCTCCACGGGTCGATCGAGGTCGCTCCTTCGCTCGGCCTGGCGGACGCCATCGTGGACATCACCGAGACCGGCGAGACCCTGAAGGCGAACGGGCTCGTGATCGAGGAGGAAGTCCTCGAGGTCACGGCGCGCTTGGTGGTGAACCGGGTCGCCCTGAAGCTGCACCCGGAACGGCTCCGGAGGCTGGTGGACGCCCTGCGCAGGGTGGTCGAGACACGCCCGCCCGCGAAACCCCGTTGAAACACGCGGCGTGATCGGCCTAGTATTCCCGGAACTTCACGCCGAATGGCGCTTGCCCGCTTGCCTTCCCTCACCCGATCGATCGTTCACTAGGTCCCCGAAGGAGGACCTGATCCGTCATGGATTGCCCCCGGTGTGCCGTAGAGCTCACGGAGATCTCCCGCGATGACAGCATCATTCAACGCTGCGTCGAGTGCGGAGGTCTCTGGGTCGACGTCACGGACCTCAACAAGACGCTCCTGCACGCCAACCTGCCCGCGCTCTCCGCTCTCGGCGGGATGGTGAACCCCGACGAGATGGCCGGCATGTGCCCGGCGTGCAACGTCGACCTCGTCGCCGTCGAGGGCGGCGAGAAGAAGAGCATGAGCTACGACACCTGCGAGTCATGCGGCGGGCTCTGGATCGAGGGCGAGGAGGACGAGCCCGCGGAGACGCTCGACTGGAACGGCGCGACCACGCAGATCGTCGCCTTCTTCAAGCGGTTCGCGAAGAGGAAGTAGCGCCCCGCGCTCGCGCCTGCGCCGTCCGCCAGGGCCCCCGCCCGGTCGCCCCCGCGCCCGCCCGAGTGCCGCCGAACCCCTTGACTCCGGGGTCTCCTCACGGCAGAAGACGGGCAGGTACGCGGGAATAGCTCAGTTGGTAGAGCATCAGCTTCCCAAGCTGAGGGTCGCGGGTCCGAATCCCGTTTCCCGCTCCACTTCGAAGGCCGGACGTTCCTCGTGGGCGTCCGGCCTTCGATTCTCGGGCGTCTTGATTCGGCGGATGTCACCCGCTGCGCGCGCGGAGCCGACGCGCTTCTTCCTCGCCTGCAGGCCCTGGCATCGACAGCGCCCCTCGCCCCGCGGTTGGAATCATGTGATGCTCGGCCCTGCCTCCGACGTCGAGCCCACCCTCCGCCGCATGCCCGCCCCCTCCGCCCTCCAGAGCCCCATCGGCGTCTTCGACTCCGGCGTGGGCGGCCTGTCCGTGCTGCGCCACATCCGGGCGATCCTGCCGGCGGAGGACCTCCTCTACGTCGCCGACTCGGCGTACGCGCCCTACGGCGACCGGCCCCCGGACTGGGTCCGCTCGCGCTCGGTCCAGCTCGCGGAGTGGCTCGCGGCGCAGGGGTCGAAGGCGCTCGTCATCGCCTGCAACACCAGCACGGCCGCGTCCGCGACCGCGATCCGCGCGCAGCTCGCGCGCCCGGTGATCGCCATCGAGCCGGCGCTCAAGCCGGCCGCGGCGATCACCCGCTCCGGCGTCGTCGGCGTGCTCGCCACCACCGGCACGCTGGAGAGCGACCGCTTCGCGTCCCTGCTCGACCGGTTCGGCGCGGGCGTCGAGGTCGTCTCCCAGCCGTGCCCGGGGCTCGTGGAGCGAATCGAGCGGGGCGAGCTCGACGGCGAGGACACGAGGGCGCTCGTGTCGCGCCTCGTGGCGCCGCTCCTCGCCCGCGGCGCGGACACGATCGTGCTCGGCTGCACGCACTACCCGTTCGTGCGCGAGCTCATCGCCGCGGCCGCGGGCCCGGCGGTCACGATCGTGGACGCCGGCATTTCGGTGGCACGCCAGGTCCAGGCGCGGCTCGCCGAGGCCGGGCTCCTCTCCGCGTCGGGGGAGCCGGGGCGCGACCGCCTGCTCACCACCGGCGGTCCGGAGGCCGCCGCGGCGGCGGCGCGGCTGTGGCCGGGGGCCGCGCGCGTGGAGCAGCTCGAGCTCCCGGACCGGGCGGCACCGACCGCCTGAGCCGTGGCCGCACGCGGTCGCGCCGCTGACGCGCCGCGTGAGCGGCGGCGCCCTCGAAAGAGGCACGCCCCGGATCCGCTGTCGCACTAGACGAGCGATCGTGCTGCGCGAGTCGACCACCGGAGTCCCTGAAGCCGGTGCGGCCGGACCCGCGCCCTCCCGCAGCGAGGGGGTCCGCCGGGCGCTCGGGCTCGAGTACCTGACGATCGGCTGGAACGTCGTCGAGGGGCTCGTCGCGGTCTGGGCCGCGCTGCTCGCGGGGAGCGTCGCCCTCCTCGGGTTCGGGATCGACAGCTTCGTCGAGAGCGCCTCCGGTGGCGTGCTGGTCTGGCGGCTCCTCGCCGAGCGTCGCGGGATGGACGAGGAGCAGGTGGAGCGGCTGGACGCACGGGCGCACCGGCTCGTCGGGGCGTCGCTGCTGCTGCTCGCGGCCTACGTGGCGGTGGACGCGGCGCTCGCGCTCTGGAGCCGGGAGGAGCCGCGGCCTTCCATCGTCGGCATCGTTCTCACGCTGGTGTCGATCGTCGTCATGCAGTGGCTCGCACGCGCCAAGCGCAGGGCGGCGCGCGACCTCGGGAGTCGGGCCCTCGAGGCGGACGCGTTCCAGACCTCCGCGTGCTTCTGGCTCTCGATCATCACGCTGGCCGGCGTGGGCCTGAACGCCGCGCTGGGCTGGTGGTGGGCCGATCCGGTCGCGGCCCTGGGCATGACCATCTTCATCGCCCGCGAGGCGCTGGAGGCGTGGCGGCGCGAGGAGTGCGGATGCGCGTGAGGGCGGGCCTCGAGGAGGCGTTCCGGAGGTATCGGCTCGTGTTCGAGCAGAGCCGGGACATCATCCTCTTCATCCGCCGTCAGGACGGGCGCCTCCTCGACGTGAACCCGGCTGCGTCCATCGCGTACGGCTACGGACGCGACGAGCTGCTCGAGCTGACGATCTTCGACCTGCGGGCGCCCGACCCGCACTCGATGGTCGAGAACCAGATGCTGGCGGCCGCGGAGCGGGGCATCCTCTTCGAGGGCTGGCACCGGCGCAAGGACGGCTCCCGGTTCCCGGTCGAGGTGAGCTCCCGGGGCGTCCGCGCCGACGGGGTCGAGATCCTCGTCAGCGTGGTCCGCGACATCGCCGAGCGCCGGCGCGCCGAGGACGCCGTGCGCCAGGCCGACCGGCAGAAGGCCGAGTTCCTGGCCGTGCTGTCGCACGAGCTCCGGAACCCGCTCGCGCCGATCCGGAACAGCATCTACCTCCTCGATCGCGTCCCGGCCGAGAGCGAGGCGGCCACCCGCGCCCGCGACGTGCTCCGCCGCCAGGTGGGCCAGCTCTCGCGCCTCATCGACGACCTCTTCGAGTTGACCCGCGTCTCGCACGGAAAGATCCAGCTCCAGCTCTCCCGGCTCGACGCGCGCGAGGTGGCGAGCCGCGCCTGCGAGGACGCCCGGGTGGGGTTCGAGCAGCGCGGCGTTCTCCTCGAGTACGCGGACACCCCGGAGCCGCTCTGGGTGGACGCCGATCCGGCCCGGCTGGCGCAGATGCTGGGGAACCTGCTCGCCAACGCGCTCAAGTTCACCCCGCCCAGGGGCACCGTCGGCGTGAGCCTCCGGCGAAGGGACGGCCGCTGCGAGATCGCGGTCCGGGACACCGGGGCGGGCATCGAGCCCTCGGAGCTGGAGTCCATCTTCGACCCGTTCGTCCAGGCGGAGCGGACCCGCGACCAGCGGCAGGGCGGCCTCGGGATCGGCCTCGCGCTGGTGCGCGACCTGGCCGCGAGGCACGGGGGAGAGGTCCGCGCGTCGAGCGACGGCCCCGGGCACGGCGCGGAGTTCGTGGTGAGC
>JAEZXM010000194.1 GCA_023419875.1 Pseudomonadota bacterium
GGGCGTGGTTCCCGCGCAGGCGGCCGGGGAACGGCCCCGCCCGAGGCCCGCCGTCGCCCCGGTGCCCCCGGCCGCGCCCGCCCCAGCGCACGAGCCGGCGTCGCCTGCGAAGGCGCCGGTCGAGCCCCCCTCCGAACCCGCAGCGCCGACGCCTGCGACCCCAGCACCTGAACCCGAACCCGAACCCGCTCCCGACGCCGAGCCCGCCCCGGAACCCGAGGCGGATCCGTCGACGGGAGCGCGGCGCAGCCCTTCTCTGGAACGAGGTCTCCGTGGCTGAGGTCACGCTCGCCGCAGCCCCGCACCGGCGCCTCTTCGCCCGGTTCCCGTGGCACATGGCGTTCCTCGTGCTCGCGATCTCCGCGATCGGCGTCTTCAACCTCTCCTCCGCCTCGCGGAGCGCGCACGCGCAGGTCTGGATCCCTCAGATGTGGTGGATGGGCCTGGGCATGGTGGTCGCCCTGGCGATCACGCTCGTGGATCACCGCGCCTTTCAGAGGCTGTCCTGGGTCTTCTATGCCGGGGTGGTCATCCTGCTCGTGGTGGTTCATCTGAAGGGTGGCCACGCGAAGGGAGCCCGGCGCTGGATCAGCCTCGGTGGGCTGAACCTCCAGCCCTCGGAGCTCGCGAAGATCGCCGTGGGCCTGGTCATGGCCAACGTGCTCGCCATTGACACCGAGCGGCGGCGCGAGGCCTACGGATTCTTCCGCCTCCTCTACCCTCTGGCGATCATCGCGGTGCCCGCGGCGCTCGTCCTGGTACAGCCGGATCTCGGGACGGCGCTGATCGTGATCTCGGTGGGCGCCACGCAGCTCCTCTTCGCGCGGATCCGCTTGCGGGCGATCGTGATCCTCGCGGTGCTCACGGTCGGTGGAGGGGTCCTCGCCTACACCTACGTCCTCAAGGACTACCAGAAGGCCCGCATCACGGCCTTCCTCGATCCGAAGGCGGACGCGAAGGGCGCGGGGTACCACGCCGCGCAGTCCATCATCGCGATCGGATCGGGCCAGGGCACGGGTAAGGGCTGGGAGCAGGGCACCCAGACGTTCCTGTCGTTCCTCCCCGAGCAGCACACCGACTTCATCTTCTCGGTCTGGGCCGAGGAGCACGGGTTCGTCGGCTGCCTGATCCTGCTCTTGCTCTACTTCGCGCTGCTCGCGAGCGCGGTGGACATCGCGGGGGCGGCGCGGGACCGGTTCGGCCAGTTCCTGGCGGTGGGTCTCACCGGCATGCTCTTCTGGCACGTCTTCATCAACGTGGGGATGGTGATCGGCATCCTCCCCGTGGTCGGTGTGACCCTGCCGCTCATGAGCTACGGCGGGTCGAGCGTGCTCGCCGTGTTCACCGCGATCGGGCTCCTCGCGAACGTCGGTATGAGACGGTTCGTGAACTGATCGAGGGCGAGTTCAGCCGAGGATCTTGCGGATGCTCTCCTCGAGCCGCGACTTGTCGGGGCCGGCGATGGTGTCCACGACGCGGCCGCCCTTGAAGAGGAGCAGCATCGGGATCGAGCGGATGCCGAACTGCTGCGGGATCTCCTGATGCTGGTCGACGTCCAGCTTGCCGACCTTGAGCTTGCCCTTGTACCTGGTGGCGAGGGCCTCGACCGTGGGAGCGATCGCCTTGCAGGGCACGCACCAGCCGGCCCAGAAGTCGACCAGCACGGGGGTGTCGCTCTTCAGGACCTCCCGATCGAAGGTCCCGTCCTCGAGGGTGATCACATCGCTCGCCATGGGTCTCCTTGAAGGATCTCGGGAGGGGAAGGGGCATTTCTAAGCCGCAGGGGCGGACCCTGGCAAGCGGCTCGGAGAGCGTGTTACGATCACCTCGCGCTGCGAAGGTCGACGCGCGCCCCGCCCGGGCGCGGTCGAGCCACTGCACGGATGGTGACATGAGCGGGCTGCTCTTCGTCTCCCAGGCCATGCTCGAGACCTGGGCGGAGCAGGGGAAGATCGAGTTCGCGGGGAACGTGATGACGTTGCTCGCGGGCGACGGCAAGGGGCGCAAGTACGCCCTCGATCCCGCGGTGCGCTTCCTCAAGGTGGTGAGCGGGGACGCGGACCCTCACTCGCTCGTGCACAAGGTGAAGAGCTTCGACCAGCTCCGGGAGATGGGTGCGGAGCCGGTCGACGACTCCTGCATCCTCGGGGACACGGCGTACGAGGTGCAGCCCGGGTTCCTCGCCGAGGGTGCGGCGCTGCAGGCGGCGGCGAGCGCGCGTCCCTTCACGCCCCCGCCGGTCCCCGGCGCTCCGGGCGCGGTGGCCCCGCTCGCCTCCGGAGCACCCTCGCAGGTGCCCGCGGCCGGTGGCGCGCAACTCCCGCGCGAGCTGGAGGATCGAAGGAAGGAAGCCGAGGCCCTGGCGCGCTATCTCCTGGAGAACCTCTCCTGAGCGTGCCCGGCGGCGCTGCCACATGAGCCTCCTCATCCTCCGCGTCGCGACCCTTCTCTACGCCGTCTCGGCCGGGCTGTACGTGGCCGGCTTCGTGCGGTTGCGCCAGGGTCGCCTGGCGAGCGCCGGCTACGCCGTCCTGGCCGTCGCCTTCGTGGTCCACGGCGCGGGTATCGGCATCGGGTGCAGCGAGTTCGGCGGCAAGGAGTTCTTCACCCTCCGTGGATCGGTGATCCTGGCGGCGTGGCTGGCGGCGGGGACCTACCTCGTCCTCCACAAGCTGTACCGCCTCCCCTCGGTGGGCGCCTTCGTGCTCCCGCTCGTGCTCGCCGCGCTGGTGCCGGCCTCGCTCACCGATCCCACGCACCCCGACGTGCCGGCGGAGCTCGTCCGCAGCTCCGCCTTCCACGTGATGGCGGCCGTCCTTTCGGTGGCGCTGTTCGGGATCGCCTTCGGGGTGGCGATCATGTACCTGCTCCAGGATCGCGAGATGAAGGGGAAGCGGTTCGGGTCCCTCTTCTCCCGGCTCCCCGCGCTCGAGGCGCTGGACAGGCTCGGGCAGCGGCTGGTCCGTGTGGGGTTCCTCGTCTTCACCGTCGCCGTGTTCACCGGCGGCCTGCAGGCGAGCGCCAAGTGGCCGGGCCGGTGGCCGACCGATCCACAGCTCCTCGCCATGTGCGGCATCTGGTTCCTGTACGCCGTGGCGATCCAGCTCCGGCACAGGGGCTGGCGCGGGCGCCGGTACGCGATCCTCACCCTCGTCGCCTTCGGGGTCCTGGTCGGGACGATCGGTACCCTCTCCGTCTTCCCCGAGCTCACGCAGCACTCCGGGGACTTCGGGGCGAGCCTGGGGGCAGGGAGCGCGCCGTGAGCGACCGCGAGCTGTTCCTCGTCGGCCTCTCGCACCACAACGCGTCCATCGAGGTGCGCGAGCGGGTGGCGCTGTGCGGCGAGCCGCTCAAGGCGGCGCTCCGGGAGCTGGTCGCGGCCGGCGGCGCGGCCGAGGCGCTGGTCGTCTCGACCTGCAACCGCGTCGAGGTGATCGTTCACGCCGAGACCGATGCGGCCGCCCGCGCATTCTTCATCGCTCGTGCCGTGGACGCCGGGCCGCACCTCTACGCGAAGCAGGGCCGGGACGCGGTCCGCCATTTCTTCCGGGTAGCGGCAAGCCTCGATTCGATGGTCCTGGGCGAGCAGCAGATCCTCGGGCAGGTGAAGGAGGCCTACGGGCTCGCCTGCGGCGCCGGCACAGCCGGCTCCTTCCTCTCGCGTCTGTGCAACCACGCCTTCGCCACCGCCAAGCGGGTCCGGACCGAGACCGAGATCGGGCGGGGGATCACCAGCCTCTCGCAGGTGGCGGTGGAGCTGGTGGAGAAGGTCTTCGGAGACCTGTCCGGCCGCGCGATCCTGCTCGCCGGCGCGGGCAAGATGGGCGCGCTCTCCGCCAAGGCGCTCGCCGCCCTGCACGCGGACCGGCTCCTGGTCGCGAACCGCTCCCCCGAGCGCGGGCTGGCGCTGGCTGCCCAGGTGAACGGGGTGTTCCGCTCCTGGGAAGAGCTGCCGCGGCTCCTGATCGAGGCGGACGTGATCATCGTCTCCACCGGCGCCGAGCGGTACGTGGTGACGAAGGAGATGGTCCAGGCGGCCATGCGGGCGCGTCGCGACCGCTCGATGTGCCTCGTCGACCTCTCCGTGCCCCGCAACGTCGACCCTGCCTGTGCCGATCTCGCGGACGTCTACGCCTACGACGTGGACGACCTGGAGCGGGTGGTGGCCTCGACGCGTGAGGCGCGCCAGGGTGAGGCGGCCCGGGCCGAGCGGATGGTCGAGGCTGACGTCCTCGCCTTCACCCAGGAGCGCCAGGCGCGCGCCGCCCTGCCCGTGCTCGGGCGGCTCCGGCAGCACGCGGAGCAGCTCGCGCGGGCGGAGGCGGAGCGGACGCTGGCGCACCTCGAGCTCGACGAGCGCGGGCGCCGGAGCATCGAGGCGATGGCCCAGGCCATCGTGAACAAGCTCCTGCACGCGCCGACCGCGCGGCTCCGGAAGGCAGCCGCCGCGGGCGACGCGGATCTCCCGGCCGCGGCGGCGCGGCTGTTCGGGATCGAGTCCGACGCGCCGGAGGCGGAGCCGGCGCCGACCCGGGACGCCGAGGCCCCGGTGGGCGGGGAGCCCGAGCGGCAAGGCGCCCCGCCCGGTTCACCGGACGGCTACCGCTTGTCGAGCTAGATCCGGCCATGATCCGCATCGCCACCCGCAGAAGCCCGCTGGCCCGCTGGCAGGCCGGTCACGTCGCCGACCTGCTCCGCGCGCGCGAGCCGGGCCTCGTGATCGAGATGCACGAGGTGGTCACGCGGGGCGACCGGGTGCTGGAGGTCCCTCTCGCCCAGATCGGCGGCAAGGGGCTGTTCGTGAAGGAGATCGAGGACGCGCTGCTCGCCGGTACCGCGCAGGTGGCGGTCCACTCCATGAAGGACCTCCCGGCGGAGGTCGCGCCGGGGTTGATGGTGGGTGCGGTACCGGCGCGGGAGGATCCGCGCGACGCCCTGGTGGCTCCGCGGGCCGGTTCGTTCGCGGCGCTCCCCCGCGGCGCCCGGGTGGGCACGGCGAGCCTCCGCCGCGCGGCCCAGCTCCGCGCTCTCCGGCCCGACCTGCAGATCGAGCTCGTGCGCGGAAACGTCGAGACCCGGCTTCGCAAGGCCGCGGAGGAGCTGGACGGGGTGGTCCTGGCCCGCGCGGGCCTGCTGCGGCTCGGCCTCGCCGATCGCGTCACGCACCTCTTCTCGGAGGAGGAGATGCTCCCGGCGGTGGCGCAGGGAGCGCTCGCGATCGAGGCGCGGGCGGACGACGCGGCCACGCTTCGGCGCCTCGGCCCCCTCGAGGACGCCGTCACCCGCGTGCAGGTCGAGGCGGAGCGCGGCTTCCTGGTCCGCATCCAGGGGAGCTGCCAGATTCCCGTCGCCGCCCACGCGTCGATCGCGGGCGGGACGGTCCGGGTGCGGGCGCTCGTCGCCTCGATCGACGGTACGCGGATCGTGCGCGGCGAGCGGAGCGGCCCGACCGGCGCGGCGCGTGCCGTGGGCGAGGCGGTGGCGGAGGAACTGCTGACGCACGGCGCAGACGCGCTCCTTCGCGAGGCGGTGGGGCACGCGGCGCCGCTCTCCGCGCCCAAGCGGGAGTGAAGATCGAGAGCGTTTCACCTGAGGCCTGAGGCCCCGAGGCCCGGAGTCGGAGATGGCGAGCCTGGCAGGGCGCACAGTGGTGGTGACCCGCCCGGCGGGCGGGCCGGATGCGCTCGCGGACCGGTTGCGAGAGCTCGGGGCTCTCGTCCGGGAGCTGCCCGCCATCGTTCTCGCGCCGCCTCGGGATCCGGCGCCGCTCGATGCGGCGCTCCGGTCGCTGGAGCGGTTCGACTGGGTGGTCTTCGCAAGCGCGGCCGGGGTCGAGCGGGTGCTCGCGCGGCTCCTGACGCTCGGCGTACCGGACGCGCTCCTCGCCGGGCGGCGGCTCGCCGCGGTGGGGCCCGCGACGGCGGAGCGCCTCTCGTCCGCGCTCCGGACGCCCGACCTCGTGCCCTCGTGGGCGACCGGCGCAGCGCTCGCCGGGTCTCTCGCACAGCACGTCCGTGGCCGGCGAGTGCTGCTCCCGCGACCTGCCGAGGGACGACCGGAGCTCGTCCAGGGGCTCAGCGCGGCGGGGGCCGAGGTGACCGCGGTGGAGGCGTATCGTACGGAGCCGGTGCCGGCGGCGGACCTCGCGCCGCTCCGCGCCTGGCTCTCCGCGGGCGAGGTGGACGCGGTGACCTTCGCGTCTCCGTCGGCCGTGCATGCAGTCCTGGAGGCCCTCGGCGACGGAGTGCCCCTGCTCGGCCGCGTGCTCCTGGCCGCGATCGGGCCGACCACGGCAGACGCCCTCGGAGGGGCCGGTCTCACACCGGCAGTCGTTCCCGACCGTCACACCGGCCCCGATCTGGCCGATGCCGTCGCGCGGAGCCTGGCCGCACGCTAGAACGAACGCGATGCCCACGGACGTCGACACCGTCGAAGGGCTCGTCCGGATCCGCATCCGGCTGGAGCGCGGCGCGGGGGAGCCGGGACCGGAGGAGGACGCCGTCTGGGGCGAGCCGCTCGGCAGCGACCGGTTCCGGGTCGAGAGCTGTCCCTTCTTCGCCTACGGCATCTCCCGCGACGACGTGGTGCGGGCCGCGGGCCCGGACGAGGGCGGTCCCGTGCTGGACGACGTGCTCGAGAAGGGCGGCCACCGCACGCTCCGCTTCGCGCTCGAGCCCTCGGTGGACTTCAGCTCCACGGTCGTGCAGCGTCTGCTCGACCGGGTATCGGAGGCGGGGTGCACCTACGAGCTGCTCCGCCCCAGGTACGCCGCCATCGACGTCCCGCCGGAGGTGGACCTGGCGGGCCTGGCCGACGTGCTGCAGGAGTCGTCCCGCCGGGGCACGCTCGCGTGGGAATGGGCGGATCCGCGGCCGAGCTGAGGGGAGGCGGGCCTCAGGCTTCAGGCGTCACCCTCAGGGAAGGCTCGGAGCGTCAGGCCTTCCTTGCCGCGGCCCGCCGCGCGGCGCGGGCTTCCTTCTCCGCACGCCGCCGGGCGAGAAAGCCCTGGGGCTTCAGTCCTGGAGCCTGAGGCCGGACGCCTGAGGCCTTTTCAGGACGGGCCGGCGTTCTTTGCGCGCGGCCGCTCGGCGCCAGCGTCCAGTGGAACAGCCGCTTCACGACCAGTGTCGCGTATGCGCCGGGCGGCAGCGTGAAGGCGACATTCACCCTGTGTCGATCGCGGTTCAGCTCGTCGGGCTGCGGCTCGCCGACCGCGAGCTTCCCGGGGTGGACGAGGAGGGGACGGTCCTCGGGATCGAAGTGGATCTCCGGCGTGCCGGGGACGGCGAGATCCTCGAGGCCCATGTCCTCGCGGCCCAGCACCGAGAGGGCCGCACGCTCCACGGCCGGATCGTCGAAGCGCGTGGCGGGCGAGAGCAGGGGGAAGGCGCGCGCGGAGAGGAGCCGCGCCCCAGCCGCGTCGAGCTCGCGCGGGAAGAGGAGCGTCCCCGCCTGGTAGCGGATGGAGGTGAGGCGCGACACGCCGACGACGTCGCGGAGGTACGCCTTCACGCCCTCGTTCCACAGCCAGCTCTGGTACGCAAAGACTTGAAGCGCACGCCAGCGCGGCTCGGTGCGGAGGAGCGCCCCCCTGTGGTCGCTCGGGTGGCTGCGGAGGTGGCGCACGACCGCCTCGTACCGCTCCGCCCCGGGGTGCGGGTTGCGGCGCTCCCACGCGCCCCAGTTCGTGCGCCAGAACTCCTTCACGCGCGCGTCACCGGACTGGTCGAGAGGGCTGGGTCGCGCGAGCACGTTCCGGAGCGCGGCCTCGAAGTCGCCGCGCATCAGGTCCTTCACGATGAAGCCCTGCCCGTGCTTCAAGGCCCCGAACCGCTGCGAGTCGAAGTAGTTCACCACCCCGAGCCGGCGCACCTCGGCCACGGCGGCGGGGAGGCGCGCGAGGTCGTCGGGGGAGAGGTCGCGGATCGTGACCGCGAACCGGTTGGAGGTGGTGTTCTCGGCCGAGAGGGGCCGGGCCGTGCGCCCCAGGGGCTTCAAGCGAAGGTCCGGCTCCTGGAGCTCGATGGCTCGCTTCTCGATCGCGAGGAGCTGCGTGGTCCGGCCCTGCTTGTCCTTGAGCCCGCAGTACGAGACGGCCGCGCGCGGGATCTTGAAGCGGGCGCAGATCCGCTCCACCGCCTCGAAGGTGGACAGCTTCTGCTTGTCCATGAGGTAGACGAAGTGGGCGCCGCGCGGGTCTTCCTGGAAGCGCCAGGACTCCGTGACCTGGAAGTCCTCGGGCCGCTGCTTGAGCTTCATGCGGAGCCTCACCTACCACGCGGGGCCCGCGCGCGCCGCAACGCAGTAGGCTCGAGACGTCTACGCTCCGGCCGGGGTCGCCGAGCGCTCCCGGTAGAACAGGACGATCGTGAGGCAGTGGAACTCGTCGTCGCTCGACTGGGTGACCACCCGGTCGACGACCTCGAGCCCGGCGTTGGAGCGGAGCCAGCGAGTGATGGTCTCGCCGAGTTCCTCGCGCTCCCTCGCCTTGGTGGCCGAGAAGACCTTCACCCCCGTGAAGCTCATCGCGCTCACCGTCGCCTCCGTCACGCCGCGCCCGAGCCGCAGACCCGACGGAGTATGTGCCGGCCCCGAGCGCCCTGTCAAACAAGCGGCGCCGTAAGCTCCGGTATCGGCTCACGGTTTTCGGAAGGCACGTTCCGGGGGGTCCTGGCCGACTCCTCGGCGCCTTCCTACATTCCACCTGACTGGAAGGTGCGAGGACCTCCGACATGGCTGCGGGGAAGAACGGGAAGAAGACGTTCGCCGTCGACTTCATCAACCAGATACGGACCATGGACTCGGGCGAGCTCAACGCGCTCATCACGCGCGAGGCAGGGGAGGAGCTCGCGCAGTTCTTCCTCCACTACAGCGCGAACCTCATCTCCCGGGATCCGGAGCGGGTGATCGAGAACACCTCCAGCCTCATGCTGATGGGATATCTCATCCGCGCTGCCGAGGATCGGCGGCCCCGGCTCACCCCGGTACCGCTCCAGGCGTGAGAAGGGCGAGCCGGCCGCTTCAAAACCTCCGGAGCGCGTGCTAAAGCCCGGTTCTGTTCACGCACCGGGAACGCGCTCATGCTCATCGACCTGCACGTCCACTCGAACCACACGCGCGGCTGCACGGCCGCCGTGCGCGACGTGGTCCGCCGCGCCCGCGAGGTCGGCCTCGACGGGGTGGCCATCACCGACCTCAACACCCTCGAGGGGCTGGCCGAGGTCCGTGAGGCGGCGAAGGCGGAGGGGTTCCTCGCGCTGTGCGGGATCGAGGTCGCGACCGACCGCGGCCACTATCTCTGCTTCTTCCCCGACCCGGCGCGCGTTCCGGCGCCGGCGCAGATGTTCGGGTCGGCGACGCCGTGGCCCGTCCGCGAGGTGCTCGCGAAGGTGCGCGAGCTGGGCGGCGCGGCGGTCGCGGCCCATCCGTACGACAAGACCATCGATCGTCCGAGCGGCGACGTGATCTTCACGCTCGACGGCCTGGCCGCCGTCGAGGGCCTGAACGCCTCCCGGAGGAGCGCGACCAACGACCTCGCCGTCGAGGCCGCCGACCACATGAACCTGCCGTGCGGCGCCGGCTCTGGAGCCCACGCCAGCCTGGACGACCTCGGGCGCGCGGCGACGCTGTTCCGCGAGCCGATCGCCGACGAGGCGGGGC
>JAEZXM010000205.1 GCA_023419875.1 Pseudomonadota bacterium
CAGGTGCGCGGGTGCGAGGACGGAGGGGTGGCGGCCCGTGCCGCCGAGACGGGGGCCAAGGGAGCCGAAGGGCCCGCGGCGGCGGCGCGGCGGGCGCGCCTGCGCGAGGAGGCGGCACGGCTTCTCGGCCGCGACGCGGCGGATCGGCTCGAGGCGCGGGCCTTCTTCGTGGCGGCCGAGTTCATGGAGGCGCTGGGGGCCGACGGGAGCGCGATCGCGGTGGCCCAAGGGCTGGAGCGGCGCCAGGCCGAGGACCGGTCGTGACCAGGATCATCGCCGGGACGGCGCGCGGCCGGCGTCTGGCGGTGCCGCGGGGCCTGGATACCCGGCCGACGAGCGACAAGGTCCGCGGGGCGGTGATGAACCTCCTCGGGCAGTTCTTCGACGGCGGCGAGGTGCTCGACCTCTACGCCGGCACCGGCGCGCTCGCGCTCGAGGCCCTGTCGCGGGGCTGCGCGCGCGCGGTCGTGGTCGAACGGGACCGGCGCGCGCTGGAGGCGCTGCGAAGGAACGCGGAAGCCTGCGGGCTCGGCGACCGCGTGGAGCTCGTGCAGGGCGAGCTGCCCGGGGCGCTCGCGCGGCTCCCGCGCGAGCGGTTCACGCTCGCCTTCGTCGATCCCCCCTACGCCGACGGCCCCGAGGCCGTCCTGGCCGGCCTCGGCGAGGTCCTCGCGCGCGGCGGCCGCGCGGTGGTGGAGCACGGCGCGCGGCGCCCCCCGCCCGACCGGGCAGGGGCCCTCGCGCTCCTCGACCGGCGCTCGTACGGCGACACGGGGATCTCGATCTACCGCCGCGACTGAGCCATATTCCGCGCATGCCCAACCGCGCCGCCATCTACCCCGGCTCGTTCGACCCCCTCACCAACGGGCACCTCGCGATCATCCAGCGCGGGCTCCAGGTGTTCGACCGGCTGGTCGTGGCCGTGGCCTCGAACCCGGAGAAGACGCCCCTGTTCACGCCCGCGGAACGGAAGGCGCTCATCGCGGGCGCGGTCGGGAACGATCCGCGCGTCGAGGTGGACGCGTTCGACGGGCTGCTCGTGGAGTATGCGAGGTCGAAGGGCATCCACACCGTGCTCCGCGGCCTGCGCGCCGCGAGCGACTTCGAGTACGAGTTCCAGCTCGCCAACATGAACCGGAAGCTCGACCCCGAGTTCGAGTCCGTCTTCGTGATGACCGGCGAGGACTACTTCTTCGTCTCGGCCCGGCTCGTCCGCGAGGTGGCGCGGCTCGGCGGCGACGTCTCGTCACTCGTGCCGGCGAACGTGCTGGAAGGGCTCCGGCGGAAGCTGGGCAAGCGCTGAGGCGGCCCGCCGCGCGCCCCGACGGGGCCCGGGCGTCACGGGAGGCGCCATCCGCGATGACCGGCGAGGGGCGCGCCAGTTCTGCTATCCTGACGGGCCTTCCAGCCCCTCCTCAGGAGCCGCGACCATGAAGCTCGCTACCCGCCTCGACGCCGTGAAGCCTTCTCCCACCCTCGCCGTGACCGCCAAGGCCAACGAGATGAAGGCCAAGGGGATCGACGTCGTCGGCTTCGGCGCGGGCGAGCCGGACTTCGACACCCCCGCGGTCATCAAGGACGCGGCCAAGAAGGCGCTCGACCAGGGCTTCACGAAGTACACGCCGACGGCCGGCATCCAGCCGCTGCGCGAGGCCATCGCCGCCCGCGTGGCCAAGGAGCACGGGATCACCTACGCGCCGAACCAGGTGCTCGTCTCGTGCGGCGGCAAGCACGCGCTCTTCAACCTGTTCCAGGCGCTCATCAACCCGGGCGACGAGGTGGTCATCTTCACGCCGTACTGGGTCTCCTACGCGGACATGGTGCGCGTGCCGGGCGGCGTGCCGGTGCTCGTCGAGACGACCATGGACACCGGGTTCGATCCGAGCCCGGAGCAGATCCAGAAGGCCTTCACCGCGAAGACCAAGGCGGTGATCGTGAACAGCCCGTCCAACCCGACCGGCGCGATGCTCTCCCGCCGGACGCTCGAGACCGTGATCTCGTGCGTGAAGGGCAAGGACATCCTCGTCGTCACGGACGACATCTACGACAAGCTCGTCTACCGCGGGAAGTTCGAGAACGTGCTCGATCTCGATCCGTCGCTCGCGGGCCAGGTCGCGCTCGTCAACGGCGCCTCCAAGACGTATGCCATGACCGGCTGGCGCATCGGCTGGACGCTCGGCCCGCAGCTGCTCATCGCCGCCATGCAGAAGCTCCAGGACAATTCGACCTCCAACCCGACGTCGATCGCCCAGAAGGCGACGCTGGCCGCGCTCACCACCCCGGGCCTGGACGAGGAGATCGAGAAGATGCGCCAGACGTTCGACGGGCGCCGGAAGCACATCGTCGCTCGCCTGAACGCGATCCCCGGCATCCGCTGCTACGATCCGAGCGGCGCGTTCTACGCGTTCCCCGACGTCTCCGCGCTGCTCGCGAAGAAGGCGCCCGGTGCTTCCGAGCCGCTCGGGACGGACCTCCGGCTCATCGAGCTCCTGCTCGAGAAGCACCTCGTGGCCGCCGTGCCCGGCTCCGCGTTCGGCGCGCCGGGCTACATCCGCTGCTCGTTCGCCACGTCGATGGAGGCGATCGACAAGGGCTGCGACCGTATCGCGGAAATGGCCAAGAGCCTGAGCTGAGCGAGCACAGGCGCCGCCCGCCGGGCCGCGCCTTCCCCAGCGAGAATCACCCGCTATCGGGCGCAGGAACACCTACACCCGAGGCTCGTTGTGCGTGTCCCACCCGACGCCCAGGCGCCTCGGCTTCGCCGACCGGGTACACTTGCGTCTTCAGGCAAGCCATCCGAGGGCGGCGCAATGGAACCTCGCCAGGTCGGCAAGAAGGGGCAGCGTCCGGAGCGCGACGAGCCGAAGGGCCCGGAGAAGCGGCGCGCCCGCCGCTACGCGGTGATGGTCCGGGTGGACTACAGCGTCAACGGCCGCAGCACGTTCAGCTTCACCTCGAACCTCAACGCCGCCGGCGTGGCCCTCCGCGGCGCCACCCGGCTCGAGGCCGGCCAGAAGCTGCCGCTCCACATGCGCCTCGGTGCGGAGCGAGAGGCCGTGATCCTCCAGGCCGTCGTCCGCTACGTGAAGGACGGCGCGGCAGGGCTGGAGTTCCTGCCGAACCAGGACAAGGCCGTCACCGCCATCCGCCGCTTCCTGGACGAGGAGGTCGTCGGAAAGCTCGAGGCGACGCTGGTCCGGTCGGTGGCGAGCGCCGCGCAGGTCGAGACGCTGGCCGGCTACTACCTGGAATCCGGGCGCACCGACGACGCCTTGAAGCTCTTCCAGAAGGCGATCCAGTCGTACCCGACGGCAGGGCCGCTCCACGAGGGGCTCGGCAAGCTGCTCCTCGCGCGGGCCCAGGAGAGCGGCGGGCCCGCCGCGCTCTTCGAGCTCGAGGCCCACCTCGCCCGCGCGCCGGCCTCGGCGGAGACGCCCGCGATGCTGGAGCTGCGAAAGCACGCGGCCGAGCTTCGCAAGGAGATGGACCGGCGCGAGAAGGAGGCCGCGCAGCAGCAGGCCGAGCAGCGCAAGCGCGAGGAGAGGGAGCGGCAGGAGAAGCTCAAGGCCGCGCTCGAGAAGGAGGCCCAGGCGCAGGTGGCGAAGGAGGTCGCGGCCGCCCGCAAGGAGCTCGAGGCGCAGCACAAGGAGCGCGAGGCGGAGCTCGAGGCGAAGCTCAAGACCGCCGAGAAGGGCCAGGCCGAGGAGCGGAAGGCGCTCAAGGCGGAACGGGTCGAGCTCGAGGCGCAGCTCGCCGCGGCGGAGGAGCAGGAGGCGAAGCTCGCCAAGCAGGCGCAGCGGCTCGATCAGCGCGCGGAGAAGCTCGACGAGGAGCGCAAGGCCCTCCTGGCCGAGGTGGAGGAGAAGAAGGCGGAGGTCGCGGAGGCCGCGAAGGCGGCGCGCGAGCGCGAGAAGGAGGCGGCGGCGAAGCTCGCCGGCATCGTCGAGGAAGAGCGCGCGGCGGCGGAGCGGATCAAGGCGCGGCAGAAGGAGGTCGCGGCCGAGGAGCGGGAGCTCGCCCGGAAGCGGGCGGAGCTGGGGGAGGTGGAGAAGCTCCAGGCGCGGCTGGAGAAGGTCAGCGCCGAGCTCACGCAGCTCCGGAGGGAGGCGCGCGAGGCTGCGGCCGAGCGGGAGCGGCGCGAGGCAGAGG
>JAEZXM010000172.1 GCA_023419875.1 Pseudomonadota bacterium
GCGTCGAGGCCGTGCGCGGGGCCGAGGCCGTCTACCACTGCATGAACACGCCCTACTTCGCCCGCGTCTGGCGCGAGACGCTCCCGCGGCTCCAGGAGAACCTCGTCGAGGCCGCGGGTCGGGCGGGGGCGCGGCTCGTCGTGCTCGACAATCTCTATGCGCTCGGCCGGACCGGCGGGAAGCCGATGAACGAGGACACCCCGCCCAACCCGTGCTCGCGGAAAGGCCTCGTGCGAGCGGAGCTCCACGAAACGCTCATGGCCGCCGTCCGCCGGGGCGCCGTGCGGGCGACGGTGGGGCGCGCGTCGGACTTCTACGGCCCGAACGCGGGCAACTCGATGATGGGAGAGCGGCTGCTCCGGCAGCTCGTCGCCGGGAAGCCGGCGCAGCTCATCATCGATCCCGAGGTGCCGCACACCTACCACTTCAGCCGCGACGTCGCGGCCGGTCTGCTCGCGCTCGGCCTCGACCCCACCGCGAGCGGCCTGTGGATGCTCCCGTGCGCGCCCGCGCTCACGTCCGGTGAAGTGGTTCGCCGGCTCGCGGCTGCGCTCGGCAGGCCCGGCGCGAAGATCACGCAGGCGCCGCCGCTCCTCCTCGCGGCGCTGGGGCTGGTCTGGCCGATGATGCGGGAGCTGCGCGAGATGATGTACCAGTTCGAGGAGCCGTTCGTGGTCGACGACGCCCGGTTCCGGGCGCGGTTCGGGATGGGCGCGACGCCGGTCGACGACGGCGTGCGCGAGACCGCGGCCTGGGCGCGGGCGGCGTTCGGGGTGGCGACCGCCTAGCAGCACGCCAGACGCGCTGCTCCGCACGATCGCAGAACCAGCCTGTTTCGGGGAATGGGGGCGGGTCTGGGAATACCGGGCCGAAGGAGTATCGTTCCGTCGGGGCGTAGCTCGACGGAGGACCCTTGCGGGAGAGTGAGGAGCGCTACCGGACGATCTTCATGAACATGACGGAGGGGTTCGCGCTCGGTGAGGCGATCTGCGACGAGGGCGGAGTGGCCCGCGACTTCCGCTTCCTGGAGATGAACCGGGCGTTCGAGCAGCAGTCGGGCCTCGAGGCAGCGAAGCTGCTGGGCCGACCGATGCGCGAGGTCCTGCCCAACCTCGAGCCGGCGTGGATCGAGACGTACTGCGGCGTGGCCATGGGGGCGCCGTCGCGCCGGTTCGAGAGCTACAACAAGGACCTCGATCGCTGGTTCAGCGTCTACTGCTTCCGCCCGTCCCCGGGCCAGTTCGCGATCCTCTTCTTCGACGTCTCCGACCGGAGGCGGGCCGAGCAGGCGCTGCGCGAGGCCGACCGGCGCAAGGACGAGTTCCTCGGGATGCTCTCGCACGAGCTGCGCAACCCGCTCGCCCCGATCCGCAACGCGCTCTACATCCTCGACCACGCCGATCCGGAGGGGCAGCAGGCGCAGCGGGCGAAGGAGGTCGCGAAGCGCCAGATCCTCCACCTGACCCGGCTCGTGGACGATCTCCTGGACGTGACGAGGATCGCCCGCGGCAAGATCCGCCTGCACTTCGAGGACCTCGATCTCACCGAGCTCGTGCGGAGGACCGCGGACGACCACCGAGCCCTGATGCGCGAGCGGGGTCTCGAGCTCGAGGTGGACGCGCCGTCGTCCGGCATCGTCGTGCACGGCGACGCGACGCGGCTCGCCCAGGTGCTCGGGAACCTGCTCCACAACGCCGCCAAGTTCACGCCCTCCGGCGGTCGGGTGACGCTCACCGCGCGCGCCGCGGACGATCAGGCGGTGGTCCACGTGCGCGACACCGGCGCGGGGATCGAGGCCGACCTCCTCCAGCGGGTCTTCGAGCCCTTCGTCCAGGCGCAGCAGACGCTGGCGCGGAGCGAGGGCGGCCTGGGGCTCGGGCTCGCGCTGGTGCAGGGGCTCGTCGCGCTCCACGGCGGCACCGTCCAGGTGGCGAGCGACGGCCCGGGACGGGGGACCGACTTCGCGATCACGTTCCCGCTCGCGTCACCTTCCGTCGAGGACACGCCGGCGCAGGCGGAGGCGCTCGCGCGGAGCGGTCCGCGGCACGTGCTCGTCGTGGACGACAACCGGGACGCGGCGGAGACGCTGGCGCAGATCGTCGAGATCCTGGGGCACCGGGTCGACGTGGCCCTGGACGGCGCGGAGGCGCTGGCCAGGATCGACGCCGATCCTCCGGACACGGTCCTCTGCGACATCGGCCTGCCGGGGATGGACGGCTACGAACTGGCGCGTCGCATCCGGATCCGTCACGGCGACGCGATCCGGCTGATCGCCGTCAGCGGCTACGCGCAGCCGGAGGATCTCGCACTGGCGGTGGAGGCCGGGTTCGACGGTCACCTCGCGAAGCCGGTCGACCCGGATCGGATCGAGGATCTGCTGCGCTCGAGCGGCGTTTGACACGGGAACCCGGTTGGGTTCCTGTGAGGCATGCGCCGCCACGCAGGCTACGCCCTCACCGCGCTGGCCGTCCTTCTCGGATCCGCCCTCGCAGCGCCTGCGGCAGCGGACTGGCGCGAGGCGTGCGGTCCGCCGGAGGCGTGCAATGCCTGCGACATCCCCTGCACGGTTGTCGCCGTCCGCCGGGCGGAGCAGGAGTGCGAGGGAGGCGAGCCCTCCTCGTGCTTCCGCGCCGCGAAGGCGTACTTCAACGGGAACGTCGTCCCACAGGACCGCACGCGGTCGTTCGACCTGCTCCGCTCGGCTTGCGACGACGAGCACCTCCCGGCGTGCCAGCTTCTCGGCATCTTCCTCGTCGTCGCCGAGGGCACGCCCCGGGACGTGGAGAGGGGGATGTCGCTGCTGGGGAGGGCCTGCGACGCAGGGCTGGCGGGCTCGTGCCTGCAGCTCGCCTACGTTCACCGGTTCTACATCGACGGCCCGCGGGATCTCGCCGCGGCGCTCGTTCGATTCCAGCGGGCGTGTCGCCTCGGCGTGAACGAGGGCTGCCGGTGGGCGGCGGACCGCTTGCTCCCCCGGGCCGGGTCGATCTCCGTGTACGAGTACGGAGACGACCCGCTCGCCGACCGGGTGCAGGAGGCGACGCTCCGCTGCGAGCGAGGGGAGACGGGGCACTGCGCGTTCGCCGGGAGGGAGTGGATGCGCGGCGAGGCGGTGAAGCAGGACCTGGACCGCGCCGAGGCATTCCTCGAGCGCGCGTGCGAGCTCGACCCCCGCGTGTACCTCGATCTCGGGCTGCTCCACGCGAGGAAGAAGCGCCCATTCGCGCCGGAGCGGGCCGCGCACTGGTACGGACGGGGGTGCGAGGCTGGGTTGCAGCCGGCCTGCCTCGAGCTCGCGGTGCTCCTGCGTGGGGGCAGAGGCGGCCCCATGGACCCGTCCCGCGCAGCCGAGCTCGAGTCGCGGGGGTGCTCCGCGGGGATGCACTGGGGGTGTTACGCGTTCGGGCGCGCCCTGGTGGAGGGCGATGGGGTTGCACGCGACGAGGACCGCGGGCTCGCCCTCCTCGAAGGCGCCTGCGAGAAGAAGATCCACCAGGCCTGTGGGTGGGCCGCGCACGTGTACCTGCGGCGTGGACAGGAAGAACGCGGCGCGGTGCTGATGGATCGGACCTGCGAGAACGACGTGGCCTGGGCGTGCACGTTCGCGGCGGAGCTGCTCCAGCAAGGCCGCGGAGTCGAGCGGAATCCGGAGCGCGCGCAGAGGACTCTCGAGAAGGCCTGCCGCCTGGAAGACGAACGCGGGTGCGAGAGGCTGCGTGCGCGCGAGGTCCGCGGAACGTGGGGAGAGTGACCGAGCCCGCCGGGCACGGGACGGCGCCCGTGCCCGGCAGGACCGTCCTCCGTCACAGCGAGCGCACGAACTGGACGAGGGCGTGCTGGTCGGCGGCGGAGAGCGCGTTGAACGCATTCCGGGCGGCGGCGCCCTGGCCGTCGTGAGCCCGGATGGCCGTGGCGATGTCGGTGGTGCGGCCGTCGTGCAGCAGCTTGTTGCGGAAGCGGATGCCCCAGAGCGGCGCCGTCCGCATCCGGCGGGTGTCGGCCAGGGAGTTGCCGATGCCCTGCGCCGGATCGTCCGGCGGGGCCTCGCCGATCTGGTCGCCCAGGGACCCCATGTCGTGCTGCAGGAAGTCCGAGAAGGGCCGGAAGGCGAAGTTGCCGGGAACCCGGACGCGCTCGCCGCTGTCGCCGATGACGACGGGCGGCGGGTTGGCCGGCGTGCGGAACGTGGTGGTGACGTGGCACCCCGCGCATCCGACCTGGGAGAAGAGCGGTTCACCTCGGGTGATGGAGATCTGGTCGCTCATGTCTCGCGGCGGGGGAGCCAGCGCGGTCATGGCGACGGTGAAGAGGAACACGTCGTCCTGGATCTCGGTGAGGCCGCCGCCGCAGGAGCCGACGGGGTCGTCCACCTGGTGTCCGAGGGCCACGCTCAGGCCCACGGAGGGGCCGAAGGCGTCGTCCTGGCGCGGCGCGAGGTCGTCGCAGCCGTCCGGGAGGCTGCCGTTGGGAGCGTTGGGCGCGTTCTCGACGGCGAACGTGTTGACCGAGGTGCCCCGGAAGCAGCTCTGCGTGGTGATGCCCATTTCGTTGTTGTAGGCGTCGGCCGAGAACTGGATCAGGGTGGGGATGCCCGCCTTCCAGCCGAACCGGCCGACGCGGGGAGCGCCGAGGCTCTGGGTGGGATCGCCCGGGTTGGGCAGGAGGTTCGGGACCCGGTTGACGATGCCGCGGATGGAGGCCGGCTGCGCCGCGGCGAGCTGGTCGAAGAAGCTGTCCGGCATCGCGTCCACGAGGCCGAGCCCGAACAGCGGCGTGGTCACGCGGCCCACGTTGCGGACCGTCGCCTCGGGCGGATCCACCTCGGCGGGAACGCAGCACAGCGTCGGATTGCCCGGCTCGCACGTCCCGCGGCTCTCGGGCGGCAGGTCGGGGTTGTTGAAGTTGCCCACGGTGAAGAGCTGGCGGAGGGTGCCTCCCTGGTTCGCCAGCGGGTCGAAGATGTTGTTCACGAAGCGCCCGAAGCGCCGCTCCGTCTGCTCGCCGGCGCCTCCGGTCGCCCCCAGGCTGTGACAGGCGGCGCAGCCGCGGTCGTTGAAGATCGGCCCCAGGCCGTCCTCGATCGTCTCGACCGCGTTGAACGCCTCCTGCGCCTCGGCCATGATCGCGGGGTCCACCTGCAGCCCGGGGAGCGGGTCGCCGATGGCGGCCGCATCCACCGCGTCCACGGAGCCGGCCTCGTCCACGCCGGTGCCGCAGCCCCCCGAGACGAGCCCGAGGCTCAGCGCCGCCAGGGCTCCCCATCGTGCTGGAGCGCTCCACGACGCTCCGGGTCCTGCCTTGTCGAGTCTCATTCTCTTCACTCCTGCTGCTCGAAAGAGATTCACTCGCCTTCGTCAATTCGCCTCGTGCATCGTCGTCGGGGAGAGTTCGTCCGTTCGCGAGCCAGGGGGCATTCTCGAGGGATGAACGGTCGATCTCCGGAGATGTAACCCCCGGCGGCCGGTCGGATCATGCAGACCTCCTCTCGCTGTGACGACGCCGCAGCGACGGCGTTTCCGCGCCGCCGTCCAGGCCCGCTGCAGCGTTGTCGGCGTAACGGCACGTAACCTCACCCGGAGCGAAGGCTGCGGCAAGGAGACACTTCGGTCCTGATGGGTCGAGATTGGCGTTCATCCGCAGAGCGAGCCAATCGAGTGGCAATCACCCGCAAACCGGGACGGCGGTGCACGTGCCGGCGCGGCCGCGCC
>JAEZXM010000245.1 GCA_023419875.1 Pseudomonadota bacterium
CGAACGCGGGGACGATGGACTACAACCTGTACTCCGGCGGCGGCGCCGCCGGCCCCGACGCGCACAAGGTGACGGCCGATCCACGCTTCGTGAACGCCGGCGCCGGCGACTTCCGGCTCCAGGCCGGCTCACCGGCGATCGACGCCGGCGATCCCTCGGCGGCCGCCGGCGAGGTGGACCTCCAGGGCGGCGCGCGCGTCGTGAACGGAAGGATCGACATCGGGGCGTTCGAGGCGAGGTAGCGAGGGAGCATCGAGCGTTCCCGTCCGCCCGCGCCCGGCTCCGGGGGCGGGCGGGTTCACGTTCGAGTCCTCTCGGTGCGCGCTCCGCCCTGGAGGTCCACCTCGCCGGCGGCCCGCCCCGCCCTAGAAGAGCGGCTCACGACCCGGTTCCGCCCGGTCTGCTTGGCCCGATGGAGGGCGCCGTCGACACGGGAGATCAGGTCGCCGGCTCCCGACATCCCTGCGCTCGCCTGGGCGGCGCCGATGCTGATGTTGCCCACCAAGTTGCGGACCGCTCCACGGACCGGCGATTCCGGAGCAGGGAACGGAGCTTGCCGGGGCGAGAGCGCGTCCCACCCTGGGTCTCGCTCGGGTGGAGGCCGACCCGGAGTTCCCGGGGACCTGTATGCGGTTCTGCGCGGTGCGTACCTCGGGGCGCGCGCTCGGCCATGAATCTCTCGGCCTCCCACAGCGTGGCCGCGGAGCACGCGCGCCTCGCCGATCCCGCGGACCGGGGCATCGCGCATCCCCGGGTGCAGGGCCGCGCGCAACGACCGGTGCGATCCGAGCGGACGCGGCCGTGGCACGCCCCGCGGCCGCTGCCGCAACGTCGCCGGCGCGCGGGGCACACATGCGCGCATGGCCTGCGCTCGCAGTACTTGCTGGGCGTCTCGCTGCATGCCAACATCGCGAGCGCATCTCGTACCGTCCAAGAGGGGGAACTATGTGGGCAAGGCTGGCCGCCCTCTGCGTGCTCATTCTCGGGAGCGCTCATGCCGGCGAGGTCGCGGCGCCCGCCGAGGAAACGGGGCCGACCGGGTTCGGCTGCACCCTCGAGACGCTGCGGATGGCGAGGGACTGCGTCTTCGAGGGGGACGTCGCCGCGGCCCCGCCAAACGAGTCGCCCGCGCAGTCGAGGATGACGATCAGTGAACGCGCCTGCACCGAGGCGGCTCGGCCGCCCGGCGAGGCACGAGCCGATCCGCTGGTGAAGGGCGCGTGCCAGGCGGAGGTCCTGAAGAGCCTGGAGCGCTGCTCGGAGGACGGTGCGGTGCTCGTGGACGGGGACGGTCAGTTCGTCCCTGCGGCGCGCGCCTGCTACGCCGCGGTCGGCGAGGCGGTGGCCCGGGCGCACACGCGCGGCGCGGTGGCCGTGCCCTGCTGCCGGTGCCTCGCCGAGGCACGATGCGAGGGCGCCGACCTCTGCTCGACCTGGACCCCCGGGACCGAGCTCTCCGGGAAGACCGCCGCCTGCGCGGCCCGCGTCTGCCGCGAGACCTGCGGGGCTTACCTGCCGCCGGACGACTCCGAAGAGGACCCGAGCGACGATCCGGACTACGAGCTCGACCGGGAGAAGCAGCCGTCCCGGAGGACTCCCCGAGAGATGAGGATCTGACCGATGAAGCCTTCGAGCGTACTGCTCTCCCTGACCCTCCTGGCTGGCTGCGCGTCCGCGCCCCCCGTCGACAAGGAGCCGTGGCCCGAGGTCACGCGGCCGCGCGGCGAGGAGCCCGCTCCGCCACCGACGACCATCGAGAACCCGGAGGCGCTCGCGCAGCCCGGCCGGCCGGCGCCAGCCCCTCGCCTCAGCAAGTCGGATCTCTGCGAGGCCGATGCCCGGCGCCTGCTCGGCGACGTTCCCGACCGAGCGTGGGAGACCCTCCGCGGCTGCATCGGGCGCGGCGACTTCACGAAGCTCGCGGTGCTGCTCGAGGATCCGTGGGTCTCCGAGCTGCGGACCCGAAAGGACGCGGCGTTGGTGCTCGGCCGCCTGGTCGCGGGGCGCGGCGGCGACATCCTCGGTGATCTGGCGAAGCTGCGGGGAGCGCGGATTCCGCTCTTCGGTCTCAAAACGGCCATGGAGAACCCGCGGCTCTACAAGGGCCGGATGGTGCTGTTTCGCGCCCGGGTCCAGGAGGTGAAGCCGCTCGCCAGCAACCAGTCCTCCGCGCGCCTGGCGCAGGTGGATCTGGTGTCCCAGGAGACGTTCGTGAACAAGAAGTCGGTCCGGCTCAAGACCTCCGACTCGGGCAGCGCGTCGGCCCACGCGAGCGGCTCCTACGAGGGCGGGAGGAACGGGCGGCGGGGCTCGGGCTCGGGCAGCGCGTCCGGAAGCATCTCGGGCTCCAGCAGTTCGGTGTCGACCCTGACCCTCGAGACCGGCCGCTTCGACAACGGGCTGGTGGAGACCGGCCGGATCGCGCTGGCGCGGCTCGGCTCCCTCGACCCCTTCTTCGAGCCGGGGCTGGACTTCATCATCGTGGCTCGCTTCGACGGGGTCCGCACCGTCCCCGGAGCGAACGAAGACTCGCAGGAGACCAACGCCGTCGTCACAGTGTTCGGCTACTTCGAGGCGAGCCCCATCCTCGCCGAGTGAGCCAAAATTCAACGGAGCGCAACCATGTCCTACCGCTCGATCGCTCGTATGCTCGCTTGTTCCTCCCTCCTCGCCCTCGGCCTCGCGGGCTGCAGCGAGAAGAAGTCCGCGATGGACATTCCCACATACCCGGGGTCGGCCCAGATCTCGGCGGTCGGGAACGAGGAGAGCGAGGCGGGGATCCTCTATCGCTCCCGGCGCGTGACGCCGGACTCCGTCCGTTCGGTGGCGGCCTTCTACCACGAGGAGCTGGTGGTCAAGCGCGGCTGGGTGGAGAAGTCGGGGCTCGGCCCGAGCTTCGGGGACGGCAACCTGAAGGTCTCGTGGCAGGGGGTCGGGCCGGGCGACACGGAGGTCCTTGATCCCGCGAAGAGCGGTGGCCAGGTGACGGTGGTCGAGGACGGCAACCAGACCCTCATCGCGATCTGGCAGCACGTGCCGGCCCAGCCGTAGCCGAACCGCGGGCCGCCAGCGTGCGCCGAAGGCACGACCTGGCGGCCCCCTCGGCCCTGGCCCGCCTTGGAGACGGGACGGCCGCGTGCACCGCGGCGTCAGTGCACCATCAGCTCCCACAACGACACGCCCCATGGCGTGGCCCGCTTCTCGCTCACCAGGCGCACCCAGCGCACGCGCTCCCGGGCGAAGGTGTCGACCTCGACCTCGCCCCGCGACGCGGGCTGGGAGAACAGCGTCTTCCACGTCGAGCCGTCCGCCGACCCCTCCAGTCGGTAGGACGCCGCCCGCGCGATCTCCCAGAAGAGCGTCACCGCCTGCACCTCCCGCGGTGAGCCCAGGTCCACGGTGATGGACTGGCCGTCCTCGTGCGCGCTGCTCCAGCGGGTGGTGAAGTCGCCGTCCACCGCCCGGCCGGCGGCGAGGGACGCGCTCTCGTCGCTCGACGAGCTCGCCTGGGACCTCCGGGCGAGGTTCTTCGGGACGACGGTCAGCCGGTGCATCCTGGGCGAGACGACCCGCGTGCCGTCGGAGAGCGTGGCCACGAGCTCGAGGCCGTACGTCTGCAGCATCCTCGGCGTGAAGGTCAACCGGTACGGCGCGGCGCTCGACGACGCCAGGACCCGACCCGAGGCGACCAGCTCGACCCGCGCCACCGGCGTGCGCGCCTCGACGATGGGAGTCACGGTGATGGCCCGCGGCTCGTTCAGGAGGCCGGGGAGCTTCGCGGCCTCGAGCGTCACCCGAGCCGCCCGGGGCGGGTTCTCGTAGAAGAACTCCATGACCCGATCCGTCGTGCCGGGCACCCACGCGTGGCCGCCGCCGGCGTAGGTGACGCCCTGCACCGGCGCTTCACCTCCCGTGTAGCGGACCGCGCTCACCCCCTCCTCGAGCCGGACGGTCGTGGCCGGGGCCCGGGCGCCGTTGCGGCGGGCCCAGTACGCCAGGGCCTCTTTCACGCTGAGAGAATATCCGGGGAAGCCCTTCAGCGGGACGACCGCGTCGTCCGCGGCGTGCTGGTGCAGAAGGGCCACCGGGCGGGCGCCGCCCGTGTTCGGCGCGCCGCCCGGGGCCACGAGCACCCCCGACACTGGAGCGATGGCCGCCACCAGCTCGGAGAGCTCGATCCCGACGCGGTAGGACATGAATCCGCCCATGGAGTGCCCGGTCACGTAGACGCGCCGGGGATCCGCGCCGAAGGCGGCCGTCGCCTCCGTGACGAGCCGGCGCAGGAACCCGAGGTCGTCGGCCGGGCCGGTGCTCCCGGGCTCCACCTCCCAGTCGGCCGCGGCGGCGTCCGGGTACAGCATGACGAAGTTGAGCCGCGCCGCGTGCGCGTCGAGCCCCGTGGACTGCAGGGCCGCGCCGCTCGAGCCGCGGCCGTGGAGGCCCACCAGCAGCGAGACCGGCGCCGACCGGTCCAGCGTCGCCGGCGCGAAGACCTCGCCGCGGCGGGTGAGCCCGGCGTGGACCATGGTGAACCGCCGCCGGTCCTCGCTCAGCGTGAAGGGGCCGTTTCGTCTCCGGTCGCGGTCGGCGCCGCCCGCCTTCGCCTCCCCCGCCGGCGATCCCGGAGCGCCCGACGCTCCCGTCAGGATCGCGAGGTACCGATCGGTGAAGGCGCGGATGTTCGCGTCCGACCCCGCCGCCCCGGTCACGATCGTACCGCTCACCTCGACGGGCGTGCCGGTGTACCGGGCCCCCTTCTGCTCGAGCAGCCCCGACTGCGACGACCAGCTGGTCGCGTTCTCGCCCTGGAGGAGCCCCGCCTCGGCCACCACGACCGGTGCGTAGCACTGGGCGCCGATGACCTTCTTCTGCGCGTGAAAGGCGCGGATGAGGGCGATGAGCGCCTGGTCGCCGTAGAACTGGGCCGCCCCGTACCCGCCGACGAGGAGGAGTGAAGCGTAGCGTTCGGCCCGCGCCGAGGCGATCGACAGGTCCGGATCGAGGGCCAGCCCTGCGAGCCCCTTCGCCCTCGTGCCCGAAGGCGAGGCGACCTCCACGCGGTAGCCCGCACCCTCCAGGGCAGCCCGCGGCAGGGTGTACTCCGGATCGAAGAAGTCCTTGTCCGCGACGACCATCAGCACCCGGGGCTTGTCGGCGTCCGTGGCGTGAGCGCGCGGGGCGGTGAGCAGGGACAGGAGCAGCAGCGGTACGGCATGTCGCATGAACGACCTCCGAGAGTTGACGTCGGCAACGTGGTCGAGCGCGCGCCTGGAGTCGTCCGGAAGTGCGTCCTCGACGCGTTTCAGGACCCATTTTCTGCGAGCGCGCGCCGCCTGTACTCCATGGGGGTCGTGCCGGTCGCCGCCTTGAAGGCGGCGTTGAAGGTCGACTTGTTCCGGAACCCCGAGTCGAAGGCGACGGCCAGGATCTTGTCCCCGCGAGCCTCGTCGCGCAGCAGCCGGCAGGCGTGCTCCACGCGGAAGCGGTTGAGGTACTGGTTCAGGTTCATCCCCGTCCGGGCATTCACGAGGGAGGAGAGCCTTCGCGGCGGCATCCGGACCGCGTCCGAGAGCCGCTCGAGCCCCAGCTCGGGGTCGAGGTACAGCTGGCGTCCCACGATGGCCGACTCGATCGCCGCGAAGCTCCGGGCCTCCTCGTCGGGGTCCATCCTCGGGCCGCCGCGATCCGGCGCCAGGAAGTCCGCCCGGTTGGCCACGACGTAGAGCACCACGCTCGAGAAGAAGCCGACGAGGACGAAGTACGCCGTCACCGACGCGAGATAGCCCGCGAAGTCGTTCCGGTATGCATACTGGACGAAGTTGTACGCCCGCTGCAGCCAGATCGCCGCCAGCGCCACGTAGAGGAACCGCAGCCAGGTGAGGCGCAGGCTGCGGAAGTCCAGCCAGAAGGCTCGCAGCGGCACCCCCGCCCGCCGCACCGCGACCGCCGCGGCGACCCACCAGCCGAGGAGCCACGCCGTCTCCGCCGCCTTGTGCGAAAGGATCCACCACCGCGAGAACTCCCAGGGGTGAAGGGCGCGGAGCGCCCAGGCCAGGAGGAGCATCGGCACGACCACCGGCAGGTAGGCGAGCGCGTCCACTACACGGTACGTGAATCTGGGCTCCAGGCACGAGCGGAGGTACTGGTAGAGGAGCGGCCCCAGCGCGCCGCCGACGAGGTTGGCGACGTACGGCCTCGGGACCGCGCGCACGTAGGGCGCGTTCGCGAGGGAGAAGCTGACCGCGGTGAGCACCGAGACGACGAGCAGGATCCCGCCCAGCAGGACGCGCGACGAGCGCCGCTCCCGGCCCGAGACCACGATGCTGACCGCGATCGCGACCATGGGGAGCAGCGAGGAGAATCCGAGCTGGAGGACGAGCGAGCGGGAAAGCTCCACGCCCGCACGCTACCCGGGAGTCGGGCCCAGGGGCTACGCCCGGGGTGGGCGGTTGGGGCGACGGGTCGGGATCGCCGCACTCGCACCGTCTCACGGCGTCACGCTCCGCGGGGATAGAGGAGGCCGCGAAGCTTGCGCTGCAGCCATGACGGGCGACTGGACGTCTACGGCACGGCGCCGGACGGGCTGAGGTGGCTCCTCGGCGGGAAGGTCTTCGACGGGACGCCGGAGTGACGCCCTCACCCCACAGCGCGCTAGGAGCCGGCGCCTCGCATCGGACGGAACAGCCCCGCCGCCCGCTCCTTCCCGTACCGGAGCAGGCGCCGCGCCCAGACGAACTCCGTCGCCAGGATCGCGAGGCCCCCAGGGATGACGAGGAACGCAGGGCCGGGGAGGACGATGAGCGCGACGCCGACGATCAGCACGACGGTCCCGACGGCAGCCACGGCGAGCTTCCGGGCGGCGCCCAGCACGCCCGCTCGAGCGGCGCCCGGGGTGCCTGACGTTGAGCGGTTTGCGGTCGGCGAGTGCATTCCGGGAGGGTGAGAATGTGTCGCGCGCGAGGTGTCTGCAAGCCAACGCGCGGGCATGCGCACCCCTACCCCCGCCCTTCCGGGTCCGCCCTCAGGCCCGGGCCCCGAACGGCTGGCCGCCGACGACGAGCTCGTCGATCTCCAGGCGCTGGAAACGCGCATGCTTGACCGCCAGCTTCCGGATCGCGAGGAACCCGAGGGCCGCGGCGCCGATGCTCATGGCGCCGAGGCTCGTCACGGCCAGGGCCGTGGCGATCCTCGCCATGGCTGTCCGGGCCTCAGGCCTCCGAATGCCCGTCCTCCGGCCACCGATCCTCATGAGCATGCCGTTCATGCTCTGAACGTGCGGGGGCATTCCCTGGCGGGCAAGCTGATCGGTCCTGCGGAACCGCGTCCGGCCGTCCGCCCGCTCGGGCGGTCAGGTTCATCGGCCCCACATCCAGTCCGCGCAGAAGTTCAGGGCGACACATCTCCCGTCCACCGCGCAGTGACCGTGCAAGCACTCGGAGTGGGAGGAGCACTCGCCGCCGTCCTCGACCTGGACCACGCAGGTGGCGGGCGCCTCGCCGGGATCGGGGTCGCAGTGGAGCCCGGCCGCACAGCCCGCACCGTCGGTGCACTCCTCTCCCAGGCCGTGCGGCGGAACGCACCTCGCGCCCTCGCCGGCGCCGGCGCAGGTGGTGCCTCGCGGACATGGATCCACCACGTCGTCGGCGTCGCCGTCGTGGGTCTCGTCCGCGAAGCACGACTCTCCCGGTCCGGGAACCCTCTCGCAGAGGAAGCCGAGCCGGTAGCTGCAGTACGACCCCTCGGCGCAGACGTACCAGGTGCTCTCGCAATCCTCGCCCGGACCGGGCGCCGCCGCGCACACCGGCGCGTAGGGATCGGTCTCGTCGCAGTACCCCCCGGGCGCACATTCGCGATTGGTGGCGCAGGGCTCGCCGATGTCCTGTGTGCCCACGAGCAGTTCTTCGGTCCAGCACTCGGGAGGCCACATGTCCTCGCCCGGGGTAGGGCTGGGGCACCCTTCCATGCTGCTCCGGAGCCGGGCGAGGCAGTATCCGGCCGCCGCGGGATCGAGCTTCCGGCCCGGTGAGTAGTGGGACAGGTGCTCTTGGGTGAACATCATGCCGAGCGCCGCGGAGCAGTCGGCGTACTCGGAGCGGTCGGCGCACGAGCACTCCACGAGCGCCGAGCAGATCGTCTCGGCCATCTGCTCGGAGAACCGTTCGATGTCGAGCTGGGCCTCCCGGGAGTCGTCGCAGCCGGAAACGAGCGCGATGACGACCGGGAGCGAAACGAGGACGCGGCGCGACACCATGGGAGCTCCTCCTTGCGGCGCGGACGGCCGCCGTTCCAAAGGCCGTGCAAGCGGGGATCCGCGGTGCGCGGGCCGGCGGCGCGCGCGCACCTCCTGGGAAGACACACACTTGGCGAGGCGAACGCGGCGGTGAAGCGGCGGGGGGCGCCCCTCACTCGAGACCCGGGTCGTCCTGACCTGGTGCGTTCGGGCGGGTGTTCATCTGACCGTGTCGTCGCGATTGTGGGGCAAGCAAGCAGCTCGTCCTTGACGCCCTCACCCCGGAACGTCCTGCGCCGACTGAAACACCTCCCGCCACACGCCGCCGTCCCACTCCACCTCCACCACCCGGCTCGCCCCGGGCCCCGGCGGCGTGAACGGGCCGATCCGGAACCCCTCCCACCGGAACGGCCCCAGCCGCGCGCGGGTCTCGTTCTTCACCCGCACGGTGAGCCGCTGGCCCGCGACGGCGCCCGTGGGCGGGCGGATCACGACCGTGCCGGGCGCGCTCACGCACAGCTCGATGCTCCGCGCGATCGACGCGTCGATCGTGATCGGCCCGTCCTTCGGC